>NZ_JBEYZD010000010.1:0-169710 GCF_040645895.1 Streptomyces olindensis
GGGGGGCGGCCGGCGCCCCCGGGGCGGGTGGGGGGGCCGGACCGGCGGCCTCTCCCGCGGGGCACCGGGGTGGGGGTGGGGGGGGGGGGGGGGGGACGCCCGCCACCGACACGGAGCCGAACAGGACGGACAGGACGACCAGGAGACGCGCTCGGATAGTCGGCATGTCCACTACAGTCCGGTGATATCAGGACACCGTCAACACCCCTGACTCTGGAGTAAGTTCCCTCTCGGCCAGCGCGCACACCTCAGCCGCCCACCCTTCGTGTCACATTCAACAAGTACTCCTTCCTGTTCAGCGGGTTGTGGTCGGTGCGCGGACGCTCGGGAACCGTGCCGTGCGCAACTGGCGCATAGTGTGCGAAGGCGCTCTCCAGCTCGCCCTCGCCCCGGGTGAGCCCCGGCAGCCGCTGTCCGAGGGCGTGCACCCGGGCCGCCGGCACGGTGCCTTCGAGGACGCAGACGTCCTGCCGGTTCCGCGTCGTCTCGGGTACGGCCGCGAGCCCGGCCAGCACCGGCAGCAGGGCGCCGAGGGTGTCGGCCGGGGCCTCGACGCGGAAGCGGTGCATCGGCTCGTGGACCCGGGTCCCGGCCCGCCGCAGCGCCTCGACGAGCACCAGCGGCGTCAGGCCGCGGAAGTCGGCCCCGGTGCTCGACATGCTCTTGTCGAAGCCCTGGTGGGCGTGGCTCTGGCGGGGCCAGTAGCCGCTGTGGGTCATGGTGACCACGCAGTCGGTGACCCGCCAGCCGCGCAGCCCCTGGTCGAGGGTCTCGCGCACGGTGTCCTCGACGGCCTTGAAGAAGGCGTACGGCATCGCGCCCAGCTCCACCTCCAGCCGGAACGAGACGCCCGAGCCGGCCGGCGCGGGGTCGACGCGCAGGCCGACCGTCGCGAGGAACGGGTTCTCGTCCTTCTTGATGAACTCCGCGGCCTGCCCGGTGCCGGTGACCCGCTCGACGCACAGCGGTGTGGTCTCGCGGAAGGTGACGTCGAGGCCGTACTCGTCGGCGAGCGTGGCCTGGAGGACCTCCTTCTGCACCTCGCCGTAGAGGGAGACGGACGTCTCCTGCCGGCGTTCGTCGTGGCGCAGCCCGATCAGCGGGTCCTGTTCGGCGAGCCGGGTGAGCGCGAGGTGGAGCGCCCCCCGGTTCGTCCCCGGGCCGGGGACGACGACCGTCTCCAGGGTGGGCGGGGCGAAGACCTGCTCGTAGCCCTTGCGGGGCGCGCCGAGCGCGTCGCCGATCCTGATGTCGCCGAGTCCGGAGAGGCGGGCGATCCGGCCGGCGGCGACGGCGTCCGCGGGGGTGTCCGTCCCGTGGCCGAAGACGCTGATGCCGGTGATCCGGCGCTCGGTGCCGTCCGCCCCGCAGGGGATCCGGTCACGGGTGCGCAGGGTGCCGGAGAACATCCGCGCGTAGGCGACCTTCTCCCCCGCCGGGCCCCGTTCGACCTTGAACACCGTTCCTGAGACCGGCCCGTCCGCGTCCCCGTCGGCCGCCGGCAGCAGTGCCTCGATGCCCGCGAGGAGCGCGTCGACGCCGGCGCCCGTGGCGGCGGAGCCGAAGTAGACCGGGTGCACCAGGGCCTGACGGGTCTGCGCGGCGAGGGCCCGGTGCAGGAGGGTGTCCGTGACGGTGTCCTCGACGTACGCGGACAGCAGAGTGTCGTCGTGGTCCGCGAGGACGTCCAGCGCGGCGGCGGGTCCGGGCCCGGGGACGAAGCGGGCCGCGCGCGTGCCGAGGCCGGTGGCGGTCCCCATGGGCACGATCGCGGGGGTCAGCCGGGCCGAGATGCCCCGCAGCACCTCCTCGTGGCCCGCCCCGCGCCGGTCGATCTTGTTGACGAAGAGCAGGGTCGGGATGCGCAGCCGCCGCAGCGTCCGCATCAGCACCCGCGTCTGGGCCTGCACCCCCTCGACGGCGGAGACGACGAGGACGACCCCGTCGAGCACGCCGAGCACGCGCTCCACCTCGGCGATGAAGTCCGGGTGACCGGGCGTGTCGATGAGGTTGACCGTCACACCGTCCAGCGGGAACGAGACGACGGCGGACTTGATGGTGATGCCGCGCTGCCGTTCCAGTGCGAGGGTGTCGGTGCGGGTGCTGCCGTCGTCGACGCTGCCGATCTCGTCGATCACCCCGGCCGAATGGAGCAGCCGCTCGGTCAGGCTGGTCTTACCCGCGTCGACATGGGCGAGGATTCCAAGGTTGAGCATGTGCACGAAGCGTCATGTCCTTCGGAGAGGGGGCTGTTCCTGCCTGGGGGGACATGAGCGCAGTGCGCATCCGGAACTCCTCGGGACTCGGGGACGTGGTCGTCCCGTGCAGTGCAGCAGACCGGCCCGGGCAGTCACAACGGAATTAACCGCCGCCCGGGGTACCCGGGGGGCGTGTGCCAGGAGAGGAGCGGCTCGTGCGTGACGTTCTCCCGGTGCTCGGCCGCTGGTACGCGGCCGGGCTCCCGTTCGGCCTCGCGACGGTCGTCGAGGTCAGCCGCAGCGCGCCGCGCGACCCGGGTGCGGCGATGGCGGTGGGACCGGACGACGAGGTCGTGGGCAGCGTGTCCGGGGGGTGTGTCGAGGGTGCGGTGTTCGAGCTGGCTCAGGAGGTCGTGGCGAGCGGCGAGGCCCGGCTGGAGACCTTCGGCTACAGCGATGAGGACGCCTTCGCCGTCGGCCTGACCTGCGGTGGTGAGCTGACGGTGCTCGTGCGTCCCGTGACGCCCGGGCTGGATCCGGCGTTCGGCGCGGTCGCGGACTCGGTCGCGGCGGGAGAGCCGGTGACGGTGGCCACGGTCACCGGCGGTCCGGCCCGGCGCGGGGCGGCGCTGGCCGTCTGGCCGGACCGGGTCTCGGGCACGCTCGGCGCGGGCGGCCTGGACGCCGCCGTCACCGCCGACGCGCGCGGCGAGCTCGCCCTGGGCGCCACCGGCCTGCGGCACTACGGGCCCGAGGGGCAGCGCCGCGAGGACTCCGTCGGCGTGTTCCTGCAGTCCTTCGCGCCGCCGCCGCGGATGCTGGTCTTCGGTGCGATCGACTACGCGGCGGCCGTGGCCCGCATCGGGGACTTCCTCGGCTACCGGGTCACCGTCTGCGACGCCCGCCCGGTCTTCGCGACGCCCCGGCGCTTCCCCGACGGCGTCGAGGTGGTCGCCGAGTGGCCGCACCGCTATCTGCGCGACACGGAGACCGACGAGCGCACGGTGATCTGCGTGCTCACGCACGACCCCAAGTTCGACGTGCCCCTGCTGACGGAGGCGCTGCGCCGCCCGGCCGCCTACATCGGGGCGATGGGCAGCCGCCGTACCCACGACGACCGGGCGGAGCGGCTGGCCGAGGCCGGGCTCACGCCCCGCGAGCTGTCCCGGCTGCGCTCGCCGGTCGGGCTCGACCTCGGGGCCCGTACGCCCGAGGAGGTCGCGGTGTCGGTCGCGGCCGAGATCGTGGCGCTGCGCTGGGGCGGCACCGGTGCCCCGCTGACCGCCACCGAGGGAGCGGTGCACCCGCCCCGCCCCCGGTGAAACGCCGGATCGCCGGGCGCACCCTGTCCTACAGTGACGCCATGAGCAACCACTCCGAAGCTCCTGTCGCACCCGTCGAGGCGTTCGAACCTCCCTACTACGTGGCGGTGTTCACCTCGGTACGGACCCAGGACCAGAGCGGCTACAGCGAGACCGCGGCCCGCATGGAAGCCCTGGTGAAGGAGGTGCCCGGGTTCCTGGGGATGGACCACGCTGAGACTCCCGGCGGGCTGTCCATCACCGTCGGGTACTTCCGCGACGCCGACGCCCTGACGGAGTGGCGGTCCGACGCCGAGCACCGCGAGGCGCAGAAGCGCGGACGGGCCGAGTGGTACGAGAGCTACACGCTGCACGTGGCGAAGGTGGAGCGCAGCAACGGGTTCTCGCGCGCGTAGGCGGTCAGCGCGGTGTGCGGGGCGGCAACCGGTGCAGTGCCACGTCGGTGAGCCGGCCGTCGGCGACGGTGGCGGTCATGTACGTGCAGTACGGCTGCCGGCGGCGGTCGGTCGGCGAGCCCGGGTTGAGCAGCCGCAGGCCGGTCGGGGCGGTGGTGTCCCAGGGGATGTGGCTGTGGCCGAAGACCAGCACGTCGAGGTCGGGGAAGCGGGCGGCGCAGCGCTGCTCGCGGCCCTGGGCGGGGCCCGTCTCGTGGATCACGCCGAAGCGCAGCCCGCCCAGTTCCGCGTACGCCACCTCGGGCAGCCGGGCGCGCAGGTCCGGCCCGTCGTTGTTGCCGTACACGGCGACGAGCTCGCGTGAGCGGGCCTGGAGCAGATCGAGGGTGGCCGTGTCGACCCAGTCCCCGGCGTGGAAGACGACGTCGGCCCGCGGGAGTTCGGCCAGCAGGGGGGCGGGCAGTTCCCTGGCCCGCTTGGGCAGGTGGGTGTCGGACATGAGGAGCAGGCGCACGAGCTCAGCCTAGAGGCCGGCCGCCGCTCCGCACCGCACCCTGCTTGACCGCGAACAGACAGACAGCGCAGCTCAGTTGCCCCGCGCGGGATGATCACGGCCCGGTCTCGAAAGGTGAGGAGACATCGCCGACCGGGTTAGCATCGGGCAACGCGCAGTACAACAGGACGTCTACGGCGAGCGACCCGAAGGGGCCCGGAAACCCGATGCCGGTCAAGGTCAGCGTCATCATCCCCGTCTACAACCCGGGGATCTACATCGAGGACTGCATCTCCTCGCTGCAGCGGCAGTCGCTGCCTCCGGACGAGTTCGAGGTGATCTTCGTCGACGACGGCTCCACCGACGAGACCCCGGCCCGGCTCGACAGGCTCGCCGCCGAGGACCCCCGGATGAAGGTCATCCACCAGGAGAACTCCGGCTGGTCGGGCAAGCCCCGCAACGTCGGCATCGCGGCCTCCCGGGGCGAGTTCGTCATGTTCGTCGACAACGACGACTACCTGGGCGACGAGGCCCTGGAGCGGATGTACGACTACGGCGTGGCCAACGGCGCCGACGTGATCGTGGGCAAGATGGCCGGCAAGGGCCGCGGCGTGCCGGTGGAGCTGTTCCGCCGCAACCACCCGCGCGCCACCGTCGAGAACGCCCCGCTCATCGACAGCCTCACCCCGCACAAGATGATCCGCCGGGCCTTCCTGGACCGCATCGGCCTGCGCTTCCCCGAGGGCAGGCGGCGGCTGGAGGACCACGTCTTCATCGCCGAGGCGTATCTGCGCGCGGAGAACGTCTCCGTGCTCAGCGACTACGTCTGCTACTACCACCTGCGGCGGGACGACGGCTCCAACGCCGGCTTCGAACGCTTCGATCCCGTGGGCTACTTCAAGAACCTCCGCGAGGCCCTCGACGTCGTCGAGCGCTACACCGAGCCCGGCCCGGTGCGGGACCGGCTCTTCCGGCGCTGGCTGCGCGTGGAGATGGTCGAGCGGCTGCGGGCCCGGCGCTTGTTGAAGCTGCCGGACGACTACCGCAGGAAGCTGTTCGCGGAGATCCACGACGTCGTCGTCGAGCGCTTCGGCCCCGGTGTGGCGGCAGGTCTGCAGCCGACGCAGCAGGTCGTCGCCGCGCTGACGGCGGCCGACCGGTACGACGACGTGGTGTCCTTCGCCCAGTGGGAGGCCGGGGTCGCGCCCCGGGCGACCCCCGGGGAGGTGGCGTGGCGGGAGGGCTCCCTGCGGGTCGCCTTCACCGCCGAGTACCTCTCCGGCGGCGAGCCGATGACCTTCCCCGCCGGCGCCGAGGCGACGCCGCTGACCGACGTGCCGAAGGACGTGCCGGAGGCGGTGGCGTGGGTGGCCTCGGAGACCGCCGCGCGCTTCGGGCAGGCCACGGCCGATCTGCTGCTGCGGGAGCGCTCCAGCGCCGCGCAGTACTTCCAGCCGGTGGAGTTCAGCCGCGAGACCGTGCCCGTCGGGGACGGCGAGGAGGTCCGGCTGGTGCTGCGGGCGACCGCCACGGTCGATCCGGCCGACCTGCCGGGTGACGGCGTCTGGGACGCGGTCGTCCGGGTCAAGCTCGGCGGCTGGACCAAGGAGTGCCGCCTGGGCCCGGCGGCGCTGCCGGACCGGCCCACGCCCGGGGCGGGGGTCGTCGGCGAGCGCGCGGTCCTGCCGTACTGGACGGATCCGCACGGCAATCTCTCCCTGGAACTGGGTACACGCGGCAAGCGGCTCGGCCTGGGCGGCGTGCAGCAGGGGGACGTCACGGTCTCCGAGGGAGTGTTCCGGGTGCGGCTTCCGCTGCACGTGCCCGGGGACACGGACGTGCGGCTGAGGTTCGTCTCGTCCAGCCGGATCCTCGAGGCGGCGGGCACCCTGTCCCCGGGTGGGGCGGGCTCGGTCCTGACGGCCGCCCTGCCCGCCGAGGACCTGTCCAGCGGCATCTGGCGGGTGGCCCTGTGCCTGACGCCGGGCGCCGAGGGGGCCCGCTTCACCGGACTGCCGTTCGCCCTGCGCGCCGGGGACGGGAGTGTGCTCGTGGCGCCGGTGCCCGGGCCGGGTGCCGCGCTGCGCCTGGCGCGGCGGGCGCGACGGGTGCTCGGGGCCGCGCGCCGGAAGGTGGTTTCCCGTATCAGGACCGGAGGGCAGTGACAGCATGCGACCACTGGGGATAGAGGGCGCCTGGGTTCTGGAGCCCAAGATCTTCCCGGACGACCGGGGCAGCTTCCACGAGTGGTTCCGGGGCGAGGAGTTCCGCGAGGCCACGGGCCGTGACCTGGCCCTGGCGCAGGCCAACTGCTCGGTCTCCCGGCGGGGCGTGCTGCGCGGTGTGCACTTCGCCGACGTGCCGCCCAGCCAGGCCAAGTACGTCACCTGCGTGCGCGGTGCCGTCCTGGACGTGGTGATCGACATCCGGGTGGGCTCCCCCACGTACGGCACGTGGGAGGCGGCCCGGCTCGACGACGACACCCGGCATGCGGTGTTCCTCTCGGAGGGCCTCGGCCACGCCTTCATGGCCCTGACCGACGACGCGACGGTGGTCTACCTCTGCTCGGAGGGCTACGCGCCGGAACGCGAGCACGGCATCCACCCGCTCGACCCGGCCCTGGGCATCGAGTGGCCCGAGGGGATCACCCCGCTCCTCTCCCCCAAGGACGAGCAGGCCCCCACCCTGGCGGAGGCGGAACGGCAGGGCCTGCTGCCGTCGTACGAGGCGTGCCTCGCCTACGCCGAGGAGTTGCGGGGCGGGAAGGGCGCCTGACTCCCGGCGGGCAGCCGAGGAGGGTGTCACCGCACACGCCGAAGGCCCGGACGCGCACAGCGTCCGGGCCTTCCGCGTGCCGGGCTCGGGTCAGCGGCTGACGCCCACCTGCTCCAGGGCCCTGCGCAGCGGCTCCCAGCCCATCGAGCGGGGCAGGCCCCGGTTGCGGGCCTGGGTGAGGGGACGCCAGAAGCCGGCTTCCAGCAGCGCCTCGGGGCGCACGGCGCCGGCCCGTTCCAGGATCGCCTCGGGGACCTTCTGCGGGTCGGGCACCTTGTACTCGGCCATGATCTCGTCGTACTTCTCGTGCAGGACCCGGTTGTCGGGGTCGGCGCCGAAGACGACCAGCTGGCCGGTGGGGGCGGTGTCCACCTGGATGGTGACCAGGTCCGGGCGGTAGCGGGCCAGCACCTCGGTGATCTTGAAGACGTCGCCGGTCCAGGCGTTGGTGTGCCGGTCCCGGGCCGCCTCGTCGACGCTGCGCGGCAGCATGTCGTCGAGGACGATCACGCTGCCCCAGTCCGAGTACTTCTCGACGTTCATGAAGTCGCGCAGCGCGAACTCGAACAGGTGCATGCCGTCGATGAACGACAGGTCCAGCGTCGTCTTGCGCCAGTAGCCGATCGGGCTGCGGCCGCGCCGCAGGTTGCGCAGCGGGTGGCGGCCGCCCTTGAGGTGCTGCAGGGGGTTGTCGCGGGCGAAGAAGTCGTCACTGGTGGCCTTCACCAGGTGGACGTCGCACTTCAGCTCCGAGACCACCTTGAAGGCGGGGTCGATCGCGATGCTGGGGACGCGGGACAGCGTCAGGCTGCGCCCGTCGTTGACGCCGATCTCCAGGTAGTTGCGATTGGCGCTGACCTTGTGCAGTTCCCGGAGGAACTCATGGCGTTTCACGAGGGGAGACCTTCCTTGCGGATGCGGGGCAGGGCTTCGTGCAGGGCGGAGCGCCACTCGCGCGGCAGCGGCAGGCCGATCTCCTGCCACCGGTGGTGTGCGAGGGCGCTGTACGCCGGGCGGGGCGCGGGCCGGGGGAAGGCCGCGCTGGTGGTGGGGCGCACCCGGTCCGGGTCGGCGCCGAGCAGGGCGAACACCTCTCGGGCCAGTTCGTACCAGGTGGCCTCACCGGAGCTGGTGGCGTGGAAGACGCCGTGCGCGTCGGGACCGAGCCGGGGGCCGAGGTCGGCGATCCGCTCGGCGACGTCCGCGCTCCAGGTGGGCTGCCCGCGTTGGTCGTCGACGACGTCGACGGTGTCGCGGCGGGATTCCAGACCGATCATGGTCCGCACGAAGTTAGCGCCGTGGACCCCGTAGAGCCAAGCCGTGCGCACGATCGCGCTCGCCCCGGGCAGTTCTTCGAGCACGGCCCGCTCGCCGGCCAGTTTGGTGCGGCCGTAGGCGGTGCGCGGGCCCGTCGGGTGGTCCTCCGGGTAGGGGGCGGTGCGGGCCTCGCCGTCGAAGACGTAGTCCGTGGAGACGTGGACCATGCGGGCGCCGTGGGCGGCGCAGGCCCGCGCGAGCAGGCGCGGGCCGTCGCCGTTGATCTCCAGGGCGCGGGCCTCGTCGGTCTCGGCGTCGTCGACGGCCGTGTACGCGGCGCAGTTCACGACGAGGTCGGGGCGGTGCTCCCGCACGGCCGCTTCGACGGCCTCGGGGCGGGTGATGTCGAGGGCGGCGCGGTCGAGGCCCGCGACGGTCTCGCCGCGCCGGGTGAGTTCGTCGACGACGTCACGGCCGAGCATGCCGCCCGCGCCGGTGATCAGCCACCTCATGCGCGCTCCTGGGCGACGCGCTGCTTCAGGGGCTCCCACCAGGCGCGGTTGTCGCGGTACCAGGCGACGGTCTCGGCGAGGCCGGTGGTGAAGTCGTGGCGGGGGCGGTAGCCGAGTTCGTCGCGGGCCTTGGACCAGTCGACGGAGTAGCGCAGGTCGTGACCCTTGCGGTCCTCGACGTACTCCACCCGGTCCCAGCCCGCGCCGCAGGCGTCCAGGAGCAGGCCGGTCAGCTCCTTGTTGGTCAGCTCGGTGCCGCCGCCGATGTTGTAGACCTCGCCGGGCCGGCCCTGGGTGCGGACGAGGTCGATGCCCTGGCAGTGGTCGTCGACGTGCAGCCAGTCGCGGACGTTGCGGCCCTCGCCGTACAGCGGCACCTTCAGCCCGTCGAGGAGGTTGGTCACGAACAGCGGGATGACCTTCTCGGGGAACTGGTGCGGGCCGTAGTTGTTGGAGCAGCGCGTGACGCGCACGTCCATGCCGTGGGTGCGGTGGTAGGCGAGGGCGAGCAGGTCGGAGGAGGCCTTGGAGGCCGAGTAGGGGGAGTTCGGCTGCAGCGGGTGGGTCTCCGGCCAGGAGCCGGTCTCGATGGAGCCGTAGACCTCGTCCGTGGAGACGTGCACGAAGGGGCCCACGCCGTGGCGCAGGGCGGCGTCGAGCAGGGTCTGGGTGCCCAGCACGTTGGTGCGGACGAAGTCGGCGGCGCCGGTGATCGAGCGGTCCACGTGGGACTCGGCGGCGAAGTGCACGACCTGGTCCGCGTCGGCCATGAGCTTGTCGACCAGCTCGGCGTCGCAGATGTCGCCCTGCACGAACTCCAGCCGGGGGTGGGTCAGTTCGAGGTTGTCGAGCGTGCCGGCGTAGGTGAGCTTGTCCAGCACGGTGATGCGCGGCGCGTCGGGCGTGTCCGGGGCGAGGGCCGCGCGGACGTAGCGGGAGCCGATGAACCCGGCGGCGCCGGTGACGAGGAGGTTCATGAAGTGATCTGCACCTTGCTGTGGTCTCCGAGGACGAGGCGGTGGGCGCTGGGGACGCTGGGGGCCGGGGTCACCTCGACGTGCCGGCCGATCAGCGAGGACTCGATCCGGCCGACGCCCCGGATCGAGGAGTCCCGCAGCACGATGGAGAACTCCAGTTCGCTGTCCGTGATCCGGCAGTTCTCCGCGACGGAGGTGAAGGGACCGACGTAGGAGTTGCTGACGAGGGTTCCCGAGCCGATGACGGCGGGCCCGACGATGCGGGAGTTGACGATCCGCGCGCCCTCTTCCACGACCACCCGCCCGATGGTCTGCGAGGCGTCGTCCACGTCGCCGTCTATGCGGCGCTCCATGCCTTCGAGGACCGTGCGGTTCACCTCGAGCATGTCGCCGACGTTGCCGGTGTCCTTCCAGTAGCCCTTGATGACCGTGGAGCGCACGTCGGCGCGGGAGTCGATCAGGTGCTGGATGGCGTGGGTGATCTCGAGCTCGCCGCGCCAGGACGGCTCGATGGCGCGGACCGCGTCGTGGATCTGGGGCGTGAACATGTAGACGCCGACCAGCGCGAGGTCGCTCTTCGGCTGGTCGGGTTTCTCCTCCAGGCCGATCACCTGGCCGGTCGGGTCGAGTTCGGCGACACCGAAGGCGCGTGGGTCGGCCACGCGCGTGAGCAGGATCTGGGCGTCGGGCCGGTGTCTGCGGAACTCGTCGACGAGGCCCGTGATGCCGCCGACGATGAAGTTGTCGCCGAGGTACATCACGAAGTCGTCGTCGCCGAGGTAGTCACGGGCGATCAGTACCGCGTGGGCCAGCCCCAGGGGCCGCTCCTGCGGGATGTAGGTGACGTCGAGGCCGAACTTCGACCCGTCGCCCACCGCTTCCTCGATCTCCGCGGCCGTTTCCCCGACGATCATCCCCACGTCGGTGATGCCGGCCTCGGCGATCGACTCCAACCCGTAGAACAGCACAGCCTTGTTGGCCACGGGCACCAGTTGCTTGGCCGACGTGTGTGTGATCGGCCTCAGCCGTGTTCCTGCGCCGCCGGACAGCACGAGAGCCTTCATTCAGCTCACCTTAGTCGCGATCCGGCGGATGTGAACATCACTTCTTCGGGTTGTCGACGCGCGGAGTTACACGGAACGTCACCCCGCGGCCTCCCGGGAAGCGGTCAGTCCTCGCCCCGGACGATGTTCCACTCGGGCCCGCTGCGCGCGTTCGCGGGGGCGACCCGGTCCTCCACGGCGGGGAGGCAGGTCCGCAGCGCGGCCTTTCCGCGCAGGCGGCGTGCCTTCGACCAGCCGGTCTCGGGCCGACGGACGACGGGCTTCTCGGTGGTCTCCATGGACGTCACGACTCATCATCTTCCTTCTGCATCCGCTGCCGTTCGAGTCCCCAGGGACAAACCGAACAAACCCCGGCCGGGACGCCTGTGCCGCGATGCCCAACTCGCCCTTCCGCCAACCCCCTTCGGGCGACGTGCGACGGCCCCGCGCACGGGTGGGCGCGCGGGGCCGTCCGGTGGGTGGGGTGTCGTCGTCAGGCGTTGGGGCGCGCGGCGCTGATGTCGCCCAGCGCCGACTCCGGGTCGCGCTCCATGGCCAGGTCGCCCAGGGAGACGATGCCCACGGGGCGCCCGTGGTCGACGACCGGGATCCGGCGCACGGAGTGCTCGCGCATCAGCTGCACCGCGTGGATCAGGTCCTCGTCGGGGCCGACGGTGACCAGCTCGTCGCTGCACGCGCCGGCCACGGTGGTCCGCTCGGGGTCGCCGCCCTTGCTGATCGACCGGACCACCAGGTCACGGTCGGTGACCACACCGCGCAGATCGTCGCCGTCCGTCACCAGGACGACTCCGAGGTCCTCGTCGCGCATGATGCGCGCCACCTCGGCGACGGAGGTCTGCGGCTCGACGGTGACCGGGTCGCCGGTCATGATGTCGCGGACATGCTGAGCCATGACGTTCCTCTTTCTTCGGCTCGCTGGCGGTTTCTCCGTCCTACGCGGCGCCGGGTACCCGCCGGGGCCGCAGGGTCACCCGCGGAAGGACCGCTCAGCGCCGGCCCAGCACCAGCTCGGCCCACACCTGCTTGCCGCCGCTGACCGGCAGGGTGCCCCAGGTCGCCGAGAGCGCCTCGACCAGGAGGATGCCGCGGCCGCCCGTGGCCTCCCAGCCGATGCTGGTCGGCCGGACCGGGGAGCGCGGCGAGGCGTCGGCGACCGCGATGCGCAGGCGGTCGCCGACGAGGGTGAGGTCCATGCGGACCCGGCCGTCGGTGTGGACGAGGGCGTTGGTGACGAGTTCGGAGACGACGAGGAGGGCCGCGTCGAAGTCCTCGGTGACGCCCCAGGAGCGCAGGGTGCGCCGGGCGAAGCGGCGGGCGTGCCCGACGGCCTGCGGCACCCGCCACACCGTCCAGCTCTCCCGCAGCGGCCGCAGGGTCAGGCCGTCGTAGCGCATCAGGAGCAGGGCGACGTCGTCGCTGCGCCGGGCGTTGCCGAGGAGGGCGTCGGCGACCAGTCCCAGGTCGGTGGGGGCGGCGGCGCCCAGCCGGGCGGCGAGGCGGTCCATGCCCTCGTCGATGTCGGTGTCCGGTGACTCGACGAGCCCGTCGGTGACCAGGGCGATCAGGGTGCCGGGCGGCAGCCGCAGCGGGCTCATGGGGAAGTCGGCCTGCGCGATCACGCCGAGGGGCGGGCCGCCCTCGGCCTCCGCGATCTCGGTCCCGCCGTCGGGGTAGCGCAGCACCGGCGGCGGGTGCCCGGCCCGCACGCACCAGGCGGAGCCCTCCTCCAGGTCGACGTCGACGTAGCAGCAGGTGGCGAAGAGGTCGCTCTCCATGTCCGTGAGCAGCCGGTTGGCGTGCGCGACCACCACGTCCGGCGGGTGCCCCTCGACGGCGTAGGCGCGCAGGGCGGTGCGCATCTGCCCCATGAGGGTGGCGGCCCCGGCGCTGTGGCCCTGGACGTCGCCGATGACGAGGGCGACGTGGTTGTCGGGCAGCGGGATGACGTCGTACCAGTCGCCGCCGAGCTCCAGCCCGGCCGTGCTGGGCAGGTAGCGGGCGACGGCCACCGCGCCCGGCAGCCGGGGCAGGCGGCGGGGCAGCAGCTGGCGCTGGAGCATGCCGACGAGCTCGTGCTCGGCGTCGAAGGCGCGGGCCCGCACCAGGGCCTGTCCGGCGAGGCCGGCGCAGGCGGTGAGCAGGGCGCGTTCGTCGGAGCCGAAGTCGTGCGGGGTGTCCCAGCCGATCAGGCACACGCCGGCCATGCGGTTCCCGGCGGGCAGCGGCAGGACGGCGAGGCCGCCGGGGCCGACCTCGCCCAGGGCGCGTTCCAGGGGGCTGCCGGCGGGCCAGATCCGGGCGCGGCCCTCGCGCAGCGCGGCGGCGAGGGTGGGCATGGCGCGCACGGGCGCGTCGGGCCACTCACCGCGCCACTCCGTGCGCCACAGCTGGGGCCAGGCCTCGGGCTCGGGCGGGTCGAGGACGGAGACGACGAGCCGGTCGCTCTCCAGCTCGGCGAGCGCGATCCGGTCGGCCCTGAGGGGCCGGCGCAGGGCGGCGACCACGGCCCTGCCGACGTCGCGGACGGTGACGGCGGTGGCGAGCGCGGCGGCCAGACGCTGCACGCGGGCCACGTCGGTGACGTCGGAGCGCAGGGTGGAGGCGTCGGCGACGGTGCCCACGAGCCGTGCCGGGTGGCCCTCCCCGCCGGGCAGGAGGCGCCCGCGCAGCCGGAGCCACTTCGGCGGCCCGGCGGGCTGGAGCACCCGGAACTCCAGCTCGCGGTCGCCGATGGACATGTGGTCGGCCTCCACCACGGACATCAGCGAGGGCAGGTCCTCCGGCACGGTCAGGCTCAGCAGGGTCTCGACGCGGCCGTCGAACTCCACCGGGTCGAGTCCGAACAGGTCGAGCAGGTCGTCCCCGACGCGGACACGGCCGGTGTCCATGGCGAGGCTGAACGCGCCCGGCGGCAGTTCGGCGCCCTCGACGGCAGCGGCCGGGGCGGAGAAGGCGAACGCCTCGGAGATGAGTTCCAGGCACTCGCGGTCGTCGGTGCCGAACCCTTCCGGGCGCTCGCTCACGGCGAGCAGGCAGCCGCCGCCGTCGCCGTGCACGGGCAGGGCCGTCAGGAAGAAGTCCCGGGAGGGGACGCGCCGCGCCTGGGCGTGCTCGGCCAGTTCCGCCGGGCCCAGGAAGACCGGCCGTCCCTCGCGATGGGCCTCGGCGACCGGGGAGCGGCCGGCGCGGGGATAGCTGTCGCGCAGTCCGTACAGCGTCCTCGGCACCCCGGCCGACTCCATCAGGCACAGCAGCTCGCCGTCCTCGGTGGGCGTGTACACGGCGGCGAAGGACGCCCCGGCGAAGACGAGCGCCTGTTCGAGGACGCGGCGCACCCGTTCGGGCGACTCCTGACCGGCCGCGATCGCTCTGAGGGCACCTTCGGCACGCAGCGTTCGCGTTCCGCGCTCCTGGGCGCCCTGACTGACCACGTTGGCCATTACAGCGCTTATGGGACACCTGCGCAGCCCCTGTGAGCGTTCCGTGGACCCGCGCACACAAGCGCGCTCGAAAGCCGTCGAACATCTCTTAACGCATGCGTTCCGCACGGTGACCTCGTGACAGCCGTGACTGTCGGGCCCTGGCGCGTGGCTGGAAGGCTCGGTGCCCGTCACGGAGGGGGACGCATGGACAAGCGGTACGAGGTGTACGCGCTCGCCGACCGGCATTTCTACGAGACGCCGGACCGGCTCGCGCGCGGCGGGCAGGACAGTGCCGCGCACCTCTACGAGACGGCCCGCCGGCCGGTGCCCGAGGGCTGGGAGGCGGCGCGGATCGGCGACTGGCTGACGATGACGCCGCTCGGCCCGGACGGCAAGCCGGTGCAGGGCCCGGCGCAGGGCTGGAAGATCCACGCCTCGGCGATCCGCGCGAACGCGGAGGAGATCGCCGGGATCGTGTGGGACTACTGCGTCGAGCGCCGGATCCCCTTCAAGTTCGTGCCCGGCCCGCACCTGCTGCACCTGCGCAACACGAAGTACGCGCCCCGCGACGGCAGCGGCAAGTTCGTCACGGTGTACCCGGCCGACGAGGAGCAGCTGCACGAGGTGCTGCGCGAGCTGGGCGCGCTGCTGGAGGGGTTCGAGGGGCCGTACATCCTCACCGACCTGCGGTGGGGCGAGGGACCGCTGTACGTCCGCTACGGGGCCTTCGCACGCTCGTTCGTCGTGGACGACCGGGGCTCGCTGGTGCCCGCCGTGCGGGACGGCGAGGGGCGGCTGGTGCCGGACCGGCGGTCGCCGTCCTTCCAGGTGCCCGAGTGGGTGACGCTGCCGGCGTTCCTCCAGCCGCACCTCGACGCGCGCAACACCACGACGGTCGGTGACCTGCCGTACCGCATCGAGAAGGCGCTGCACTTCTCCAACGGCGGCGGGGTGTACGCCGGCACCGACACCCGCGACGGGCGCAAGGTGGTCCTGAAGGAGGGCCGGCCGCACGCCGGGCTCGCCTCGGACGGCGCCGACGCGATCGCCCGGCTGGAGCGGGAGAAGAGGGCGCTGGAGCAGGTCGCTGGCACGGGCGTGGTCCCGGAGGTGCGCGACTGGTTCGAGCTCGGCGGCCACCGCTTCCTGGTGATGGACTTCCTCGAAGGCCGTCCGCTCAACTCGTTCTTCGCCGAACGGCATCCGCTGCTCGCGCAGGACCCCGACCCGGAGGCCGTCGCCTCGTACACGGCGTGGGCGCTGCGCATCCACCGCAGGGTGGAGGAGGCGGTGGCGGCTGTGCACGCGCGGGGCATCGTCTTCAACGACCTGCACGTCTTCAACATCATGGTCGCCCCGGACGAGGAGTCGGTCTTCCTCCTCGACTTCGAGGCCGCGGCCCCGGCCGAGGAGAACGGCCGCCAGGTCGTCGCCCACCCCGGCTTCTTCGCGCCGCCGGACCGCCGGGGCGCCGACGTGGACCGCTACGCCCTGGCCTGTCTGCGGCTGGCCCTGTTCCTGCCCGTGACGACCCTGTTCGTCGTCGACCGCGGCAAGGCGGCCCATCTGGCCGAGGTGATCGCGGAGCAGTTCCCGGACGTGCCGCGGGAGTTCCTCGACGAGGCGGTCGCGGAGATCACCCGGGAGGTGTCCGGGCGTACGCCGGCCGCTCCCTCCTCGCCGGTGGACCCGGGCGACTGGCCGTACAGCCGCGACTCGATGGTCAAGGCGATCCTCGCCTCGGCCACCCCGGAGCGCGACGACCGGCTCTTCCCGGGCGACGTCGCCCAGTTCTCGGACGGCGGCGGGCTGGGGATCGCCCACGGTGCCGCGGGCGTGCTGTTCGCGCTGGACGCGGCCGGCGCCGAGCGGTACGAAGAGGGCGAGCGCTGGCTTTTGGAGCACACCGCCCCGGCCCCGGTCGGCACACCGCTCGGCCTATACGACGGGCTCGCGGGCGTCGCGCTGGTCCTGGACCGGCTCGGGCACCGGCAGCGCGCGCTGGACCTGGTCGAGGGGATCCTGGCGGAGCGGTGGCAGAACCTCTCCTCCGACCTGCACGGCGGACTGGCCGGACTGGGTCTCGTCCTCGGCCATCTGGCCCGCACGACCGGCGAGACGGAGCTGCGCGACCGGGCCGACGACACCGCGCGGATCCTCGTCCACCGGCTCGCCGAGCCGCCCCCGGCCACCTCCCGGCGACGCGCCGGACTGCTGCGGGGCGCGACCGGACCGGCCCTGTTCCTGCTGCGGCAGTACGAGTGGACCGGCCAGGACGCGTGGCTGGAGGCGGCGGCCGTGGCACTGCGCCAGGACCTGGCGTCCTGTGTGACCCGCGACAACGGGGCCCTGGAGGTCGACGAGGGCTGGCGGACCCTGCCCTACCTCGGCGACGGCAGCGCCGGAGTGGGCATGGTCCTCGACGAGCTCGTGGCCCACTCCCCCGCCCTCGCCGGGGAGTTCGAGGCCGCGCGCTCCGGTGTCCTCACCGCGGCCACCTCGCGCTTCTACGCGCAGCCCGGGCTGTTCCAGGGCCGCGCCGGAATGATCCTGCACCTCAGCCGCACCAACACGCCGGGCGCGACCGAAGACCGGCTGGCCGGGCAGATCGCCGGGCTCGGCTGGTTCGCGATGGCGTACCAGGGCCAACTGGCCTTCCCCGGTCACCAGATGATGCGGCTGTCCATGGACCTCGCCACCGGAACGGCAGGGTGCCTGCTGGCGCTCGGCGCGGCCCTCGACCCGGCCACCGGCGCCCACCTGCCGTTCCTCCCGCCGCCCCACCGGCGGCCCACATGACGCGGTTCCGCGATCCGGCGGAGTCGTGACACCACCCCGTCCCCACGGATGACCACGGACGGACACCCAACCGGAAGGACAGATCATGGCACTTCTCGACCTGCAGACCATCGAGTCCGAGGAGCGGACGGACGGCGGTGGCGCCAGCACGGTGAGCCTGCTCTCCTGCATCAGCGCCGCGAGCGTCCTGCTCTGTCTCTGACCTGCGGTCTGCGCGGCCCCGGGCGGCTCTCCCCCTGCGGGGAGGGACCGCCCGGGGTCCACCCGTCCCATGGAAGGCCCGTATGACCACGCGTGCCGACGACGACCCGGCGGCCGCGCACGCCCGCACGCTGCTGCGCACGGCCACCCGGTACAGCGGGCTCCGCTGCGCGGCCCTGTGCCTGGTGAGCATGACCGCGACCGGGGCCGGGCTGCTGCTGCCGGCCGCGCTGGGCCGGGCCCTGGACCTTCTGCTGGCGCAGTCCCCGGCGACCCGCTGGGTGCTGTACTGCGCCGCACTCGTGCTGCTGCTCGCCCTGCTGGACGCGGCCCAGACCGTGCTCACCGGCACCGTCGACGCCCGCAGCACCGCCTGGCTGCGCCGCCGGCTGACCGGACACGTCCTGGGCGTCGGACCGCGGGCCGCCGACCGCTTCGGCTCCGGTGACCTCGTCGCACGTCTGGTGGGCAACGCCGCCGAGGCCGGGACCACCCCGGCGGCCCGGGCGGCGCTGCTCGCCGCCCTCGCCGGTCCTGCCGGCGGTGTGGTGGCGCTGGGCCTGATCGACTGGCGGCTCGCGGCGGTCTTCCTCGCCGGAGCGCCGGTGCTCACTCTCCTGCTGCGCGCCGTCGCCCGTGACACCACGGAGAGCGCGACGCGCTACCAGCGGGCCCAGGGCCGGATCGCCGCCGCGCTGGCCGAAGCCGTCGAGGGGGTCCGCACCGTCCGGGCGGCGGGTACGGAGGACCGGGAGACCGCCCGCGTCCTGCGGCCGCTGCCCGAGCTGTCCCGGGCCGGTCACCGCATGTGGCGGGTGCAGGGCCGGGCCGCCGCGCAGGCGGTCGCCGTGGCACCGCTGCTGCACCTCGGGGTCGTCGCGGTGGCCGGTGTGCTGCTCACCCGGCACCGGCTGTCGGTGGGGGACGTGCTCGCCGCCTCCCGGTACGCGGTGCTCGCGACGGGCGTCGGCGTCCTGGTCGGCCGGCTCGCGGGCCTGGCCCGGGCCCGGGCGGCGGCCTGGCGCCTCGGCGAGGTCGAGACCGAGCCCGCCCCCGCGTACGGCGCACGCCGGCTGCCGGACGGCCCCGGGCGGCTGGAACTGCGGGGTGTGACGGCCCGGCGGGGCGGACGCACCGTGCTCGACGGAGTGGACCTCGTCGTACCGGGCGGCACGACCCTCGCCGTGGTCGGCCGGTCCGGCACGGGCAAGTCGCTGCTGGCCGCGCTCGCCGGCCGGCTGGCCGACCCGGACGCGGGCGAGGTCCTGCTCGACGGGGTGCCGCTGCGCGAGCTGCCCCGCGACGACCTGCGCCGCGCCGTCGGCTACGCCTTCGCCCGCCCGGCCCTCCTGGGCGGCACGGTCGGGCAGGCGATCGGCCTCGGCCTGCCCTCCCCCTCCCCCGGCCGCGTCCGGGAGGCGGCCCGTACGGCCCTCGCGGACGACTTCGTGCGCCGCCTCCCCGACGGCTACGACACGCCGGTCGCCGACGCCCCGCGCTCGGGCGGCGAGTCCCAACGCCTCGGACTGGCCCGGGCGTTCGCGCACGGCGGCCGCCTGCTGATCCTGGACGACGCCCTGTCCAGCCTCGACACGGTGACCGAGCGCCGCATCACCGACGCCCTCCTCGGCGACGGGCCGGGCGCGACCCGGCTGCTGGTGGCCCACCGCAGTGCGACGGCCGCGTGCGCGGACGCGGTGGCCTGGCTGGACGGCGGGCGGGTGCGGGCGGTGGGGCGGCACGAGGAGCTGTGGCGGAGCGCGGAGTACCGGGCGGTGTTCGGGGAGGCCGACGGCACCGCGTGCGCGGGGGCCGGGGCGGGAGCGGAGGCATGAGCGGCGCGAGGAGTACGACCCTGCCCGCACGGGGCCTGCGCTTCCTGCGGGCCCGCCGACGAGTGCTGCTGCGGCTCGCCGCCTGGTCGGTGCTGGAGACCGGGCAGACCTTCCTCATCGGGTACGGGCCCGCCCGTGCCCTCGACGCGGGGTTCCTGCGGGGGCGGCCGGACGTCGGTCTCGCCTGGCTCGCGGTGACCGGGCTCGGCGTCCTGCTCGGCGCGTACGGCACCGCGCGGGTCTACGCCGCCGTCGCCGCGCTCGTCGAACCGCTCCGGGACCGGCTGGTGGAGCGGGTCGTCTCCCGCGGCGTGCGGACCGGTGAGGCGGGGGCCCTGTCGGGGCTCACCCAGCAGGTGGAGATCGCCCGGGACACCTTCGCCGGGCTGGTGATGGTCTCCCGCTCCTTCGTGTTCACCGCCGTCGGCGCCCTGGCCGGCCTGTTCGCGCTCGCCCCGCCGCTGCTGCTGGTCGTGGGGCCGCCCCTGGCCGCCGGTGTGGTGCTGTTCGCGGCGACCCTGCGGCCGCTCGCCCGGCGGCAGGAGGCGTTCCTCGTCGCCGACGAGGAGTTGGCCGGCCACCTGGGCGCGGTCTGCCCGGGCCTGCGGGACATCACGGCGACCGGCGCGGAGGCGCAACTCGCCGCCGCCACGGGTGAACGGGTCGAGGCGGAACTGCGGGCCGCGCGCGCCCTGGCCCGCTGGGGCGTGCTGCGGGTGGCCTCCCTGGCCATCGGCGGCCAGCTGCCGATCGTGCTGCTGCTCGCCACCGCCCCGTGGCTCCTGGCCCACGGCGTCACCACGGGCTCCCTCGTCGGTGCCCTCGCCTACGTCACCCAGTCGCTGCTGCCGGCCCTGCGCAACCTGGTCCACGGCC
Source organism: Streptomyces olindensis (assembly GCF_040645895.1). NCBI lineage: Bacteria > Bacillati > Actinomycetota > Actinomycetes > Kitasatosporales > Streptomycetaceae > Streptomyces > Streptomyces olindensis. The sequence goes on from NZ_JBEYZD010000010.1 coordinate 20,127, forward strand.
TGGGCACCAGCGGCTCCCGCCTGACGGTGGTGCTGCGCAGGCTGACCGGGACCCCGGCCGGACACGAGACACGCCTCCCCGGCAGGCCCGGGGGCCCGTCCCTCCCGGGCGCTCACCGAGGCGGGCAGGACCGGCCCACGGCAAACGCAGCCGCAGCCGCAGCCGCAGCCGCAACCGCAGCCGCAGCCACGACCTCAACCGCAACCGCAGACACCGACGCGCCCCGCCGAAACGCCGCGTCCGCACCGGCGGAACACGCCACGGCCCCGCCCCCGGCCCTCTCCCTCACCTCCGTCACCTTCGCCTACGGCCCGGCGAGCACCCCGGTCGTCGACGGCCTCGACCTCACCCTCACGCCCGGTGCGCACCTGGCCGTGGTCGGCCCCAGCGGCGCCGGGAAGTCCACGCTGACCGCCCTCGTCGCCGGGCTCCTCACACCGGACCGGGGCACGATCACGGTGGGCGGACACGCCGTGCCCGGGCCGGAGGCCGCCGCCGCGCGCGTGCTCATCCCGCAGGAGGCGTACGTCTTCGACGGCACGCTGGCCGAGAATCTCGCGTACCTGCGTCCGGACCCGGTCCCCGAGGAGGACATGGCCGCCGCAGCCGACGCGGTCGGCCTCACCGCGCTGGCCGACCGGCTCGGCGGCCTCGACGCCCGGGTCGACCCCGCGGCCCTGTCGGCGGGCGAACGGCAGCTCGTCGCCCTGACCCGGGCCTTCCTGTCGCACGCCCCGCTCGCCCTGCTGGACGAGGCGACCTGTCATCTGGACCCCGAGGCGGAGGAGCGGGCGGAGCGGGCCTTCGCCGCGCGGCCGGGCGGGACCCTGGTGGTCGTCGCCCACCGCATCAGCTCCGCCCGCCGCGCCGGCCGCGTGCTGGTCATGGACGGCCGGAGCACGGCGTACGGCGGCCACGAGGAACTGCTGCGGTCCTCGGCGCTGTACCGGGACCTCGTCGGCAGCTGGACGCCCGCGCCGTCCCGGCGGTGGTCACAGCCAGCCCTGGCCCTGCGAGATGCGGATCGCGTCGATGCGGTTGCGGGCCCCGGTCTTGCGGGTGATGGCCGCCATGTAGTTGCGCACCGTCCCGTGGGACAGGTGCAGGCTCCCGGCGATCTCCGCGATGGAGGCTCCCTCGGCCGCGAGGGATAACACGCTCAGTTCTCTTCGGGTCAGCGGCATCTCGGCCGCCTTGAGGAAACCGAAGCCCAGCGAGTCGTTGACGAAACGTTCCCCCTCGGCGACCCGGCGGATCCCGCGCAGCAGGTTCTGCGGCGAGCCCTCCTTGTCGACGTAGCCGAGCGCCCCCGCCTCGACCGCCCGCTTCAGCAGCCCGGGCCGGTTGGCGGTGGCGAGCACGAGCAGCCGCGGGCGGGTGCGGTCCGGGCCGGGCCGGCACAGCTCCCCCAGCGGCGGAATGCCGTAGGAGTCCGCGCACTCCAGGTCCGCCGCGCACACATCCGGCCGCACGGACCGCACCATGCCCGGCGCACCGCGCCACGAGGTGTCGTGCACCGCCAGATCGGACTCCCCCCGCAGCCACTCAGCCAGCACCGATCGCACCAGACACTCGTCGTGCACCAGAAGCACCCGGATCAACTGCCACCCCCTCGGCTCGCACTGCGCCCTACTCGTCCTGTCGAGCGCGTGCCCCATTGTTCGCGATCGTGACCCTGCGTGGGCGCGGAGAACCGGCCATCAGGGTGCGCGGGGGCGCACGCGCGGCGCCTGTACGCCCAGCCGCGCTTCGACTTCGTGGGCATGGGTCGCGGCACTCGGGGTACGCCCGCGGCTCCTCCGGGGCCGCGGGCATGTGACCGACGGTAACCGCGGTCGGTCCCCGAGCCGCTCGTCGTGCGCGACGGGCCGCCAGGGGGGAGATTTGTTCCTGGGCCCGGTCGCGCGGCCGTGCGAGGAGGTGGTCGGCGTGTCCGACGGGCAGTCGTCCGCGCAGGCACCGGCAGCCGTCAGGTCGCCGGTCGGCCGTCCGCTGCTGTCCCTGGCGCTGGCCTCGATGATGGACGAGGTGCACGCCCACTCCGGCGCGGTCTACCTGCTGTCGCCGGACCAGCCCGTGCTGGAGATGGCGGTGATGGCGGGCCTGCCCCGGGCGTTCGCGGCGCCCTGGGAGCGGGTCGGGCTGAGCGCGCCGATCCCGGTCGCCGACGCGGCGCGCGAGCGGCGGCTGGTCTGGGTCGGCGGCGAGGAGGAGATGGCCCGGCACTATCCGCGGATCGCCGTCGTGCTGCCCTATCCGTTCGCCCTCGCCGCGGTGCCGGTGGCCACCGAGTCCACCGTGTACGGCGCGGTCTTCGTCACCTGGCCGGGCGCGCATCCGCCGGAGCTGTCCGACCACGAGCGCGAGCATCTGACCGCGGCCTGCGGCCGGCTCGCGGTCCGGCTGCAGCGGGCCGCCGAGCACAGCATCCCGCCGTACCCCGAGACCGATCTGGTCGCCTCTCCCCTGGTGGGCGGCATCGCCGGCACGCTCGGCACGGTCGAGGCGGCCCGGATGGTCAGCCGGCTGCCCTACGGACTGGTCTCGCTCGATCTGCACGGGCGGGTCGGCTTCGTCAACGCGGCGGCGGCCGAGCTGCTGAACGTCCCGGTCAGCCGGCTGCTCGGCACCCAGCTGTGGGCGTCGGTGCCGTGGCTCAACGACCCCGTCTACGAGGACCGCTACCGGGCGGCGCTGATGAGCCAGCACACCACCTCGTTCGTGGCGCTGCGCCCGCCGGGCGAGTGGCTGTCGTTCCGGCTGTATCCGAGCACGACGGGCCTGAGCGTGCGCATCACCAGGTCGCGGGCCGTGTCGGAGATGAACCGGGCCGCGCCGCCGCCCGACGGGAAGCCGTCGCGGCTGGTCACCATGTCGCAGGTGCTGGACCTGGCCAGCGCGCTCACCGAGGCGGTGGGGGTGCAGGACGTGGTGCAGCTGGTCGCGGACGAGATCGCCCCGGCCGTGGGCAGCCAGGCCCTGGTCGTGCTGGGCTCCCGGGCGAACCGGCTGCGTGTGCTGGGGCACCGCGGTTACCGGGACGCGCACGTCGTGGAGCGGTTCGACGGGATGCCGCTGACCGAGCCGACGCCCGGCACACAGGTGCTGCGGACCGGCGTGCCCGCGTTCTTCGAGTCGCAGGAACAGCTGGAACGCCTGTATCCGGCGCGGGTCATGACGCCCGACGGGTTCGCGGCCTGGGCGTACCTGCCGCTGATCGCCCAGGGGCGGCCGGTGGGGACGTGCGTGCTCTCCTACGCCGAGCCGCACCCGTTCCCCACGGAGGAGCGGGCGGTGATGACCAGTCTGGCCGGGCTCATCGCCCAGGCGCTGGAGCGGGCCCTGCTCTACGACGCCAAGTACCGGCTGGCGCACGGCCTCCAGGAGGCCCTGCTGCCGCACTCCCTGCCGTCGCTGCCCGGCATCGAGGCGGCCGGCCGCTACGTGCCGGCCACCCAGGGCATGGACATCGGCGGCGACTTCTACGACCTGGTGCGCACCCAGGGCATGGCGGCGGCGGTGATCGGGGACGTGCAGGGCCACAACGTCACGGCGGCCGGGCTGATGGGGCAGGTCCGCACCGCGGTCCGGGCCTACACGGCCGTCGGCCAGGCGCCCGAGGAGGTCATGCGCAGCACCAACCGGCTGCTGCTCGACCTGGGCTCCGACCTGTTCGCCAGCTGCCTGTACCTGCGGCTCGACCCGGCGCACGGCCGGGCCGTGATGTCCCGGGCCGGTCATCCGCCGCCGCTGCTGCGACGGCCGGACGGACGGGTGCGCGTCCTGGACCTCGCCGGGGGCCCGCTGCTGGGCATCGACGCCTCGGCGGTGTACCCGACGACGGAGGTCGCCCTGCCTCCCGGCTCCCTGCTCGTCCTGTACACCGACGGGCTGGTGGAGTCCCCCGGCACGGACTTCGAGGAGGCCCTGGCGGATCTGGGCGGGCGTCTGACGGATGCCGGGGACGGGCCGCTGGACGAGCTGGCCGACAGCCTGGTGCGTCACCAGCGGCTCCATACGGACGGCGAGGAACGCCTCGACGACATCGCCCTGTTGCTCATCCGGGCTCTCGGGTAGGACCGTCCGGCGGATGCCGAGCGGCGCTCCTCCGGGCTCTCGGGTGGCGCCGTTCTGCGGCTGCCGAGCGCCCTGGCGCCGGGCCCGCGGCCATCGGATCGGGCCGGTTCGAGCCGGACAACGTAGGCGGCGTCGTCGGGTGAGAGGGATGGGGGCTCGTGGACCCCGGCGACTCCGGTCGTCCGCCTCGCGTCTCGTCGGCCGGCGTCCGGGGCGGGATCCCGGTGGTGCTCGGACGCCGGCGGGAGCGGGATCCCGGTGGCGCTCGGACGGGCCGGTCCTCCCGCCGGAGGGCCGGCCCGGTCCACCGCCGGCCGGAACCGCGTCCGGGACGGACGGTGGCTGGGAACGCCGGTGGGCCGGCCCGGTCCCGCCTGGAAGGGGGCGGGACCGGGCCGGCGGCGTCGGACCGGCTGCCGACGGTCTCAGGTCAGCGGGACTCGGTCAGGTCCGAGTTGTCCTCGACACCCTGGCCCGCGTCCTGGCCGGCACCGGCTCCGGCGCCCGCTTCCTCGCCTCCGGCCTGCTCACCGGCACCGGCGTCCTCACCGGCGCCCGCTTCCTGGCCGGCACCAGCCCCGGCCTCCTGACCGGCGCCCGCTTCCTCACCGGCACCAGCCCCGGCGTCCTGACCGGCGCCCGCCTCTTCGCCGGCACCGGCGCCGGCCTCTTCACCGGCGCCCGCTTCCTCGCCGGCACCGGCCCCGGCGCCGCCCGCGGCGCCGCCGCCGAGCGTCGCGCCGACCGCCTCCAGGGCGGTGGTGACCGGCTGGAAGAACGTCTCGCCGCCGACCGTGCAGTCACCGCTGCCGCCGGAGGTCAGGCCGATCGCGAGACCGTCCTGGGTGAACAGGGAGCCGCCGCTGTCGCCGGGCTCGGCGCAGACGTTGGTCTGGATGAGGCCCGTGACCGTGCCCTCGGGGTAGTTCACCGTGGCGTCGAGGCCGAGGACCTGGCCGTCGGCGAGCCCGGTGGTGCTGCCCATCCGGAAGACCTCCTGGCCGACGGTCGCCTCCGCGGCCTCGGTGATCTGGACGGTCTGGTTGCCGGTGTTGACCTCGCTGGGCGCCTCGGTCGCCGGGTCGTCGTACTTCACGAGCGCGAAGTCGCCGTCGCCGGGGAAGGTCGACTGGTCGACGGTGGCGATCGGCTGGCCGCCCTGCGTGTCGGACCACTCGTTGCCGCCGAGGGTGCAGTGACCGGCCGTCAGGAAGGCGGGCGAGCCGTCGCCCGCGGTGACGTTGAAGCCGAGGGAGCAGCGCGAGCCGCCCGCGAAGATGGCGTCACCGCCGGAGACGAACGGCTTGAAGGTGCCCGACGACTTCTTGATGGTGGCCATGCCCGAGCCGAGGCTCTGCACGGTGCTCTCCAGTCTGTCCCACTTGGCACCGGTCACGGTGCTGTCGGCGGTCACCAGGAGCTTGTTGGTGCGCGGGTCGATCGACCACGAGGTGCCCGCGATGGTCGCCTCGGACTTCAGCGTCGACGCCCCGTCCTGGAGCTCCGACCAGCTGTTCTCGACCTCGCGCACCTTCGCGCCGGCCGCCTTGGCCTGCACGATGACGTTGTTGTTGTCGCCGGGTACGACGTTCACGACGAGCTGCTGGCTGTCGCCGTCGTAGTAGGAGCCGCCGAACGCCTCACCGAGGAGCCCGGAGAGCTGCGAGGCGAGATCCGAGGCGTCGCCCGCCTTCAGGGTCTTCGGCGCGGCCGCCGCGTCGTCGGACGAACCGTCCTGCGACGCGTTGGCGTTGGGGAGCAGGATCGCGGCCGCGCCGAGCGCCACCACGCTGCCCGCCGCTATCGCGGCCTTGCGCTTCGGAATTCGCTTGTGACTCAAACTTCTCTCCTCCTGAGGGACGGAGTATGTGCCGCCGTCCGGCAGCTTCGGGGGGCGCCTGGATGGCTGTTGGTACGCACGGGCCGAGTGGGGCGTTCAATTCCGTTTGCAAGTGATCCCTTCGCATCGCGGAACCAGCCAACTCCCGCCGCCCGCGCACCGACCGCGCGGTCCGTGACTGCCCTGGTCACGGCAGGCCGCTCCGGAGGAGGGGAGCGGATCGCCCACGGCGGCCGGATGGCCGGATGACGGCGTGTCAGCAGGGGGCGTCAGTCCGACACGCCGAACAGACACGGTCCGTATCCGCCTGGAAACGATCTGTTGCGATCGCCGACTTGAATCCCGACTTCAGCGAATCTGCACATCGAATGCTCAACCCGGTCACCAAGTCGAGGGTTGTCCACAGGCCCGCCGGTGCAGTCACGCCTTTGGGGCGGGAGTGCCGGATTCGCCGCTCCCGAAGGCAAGGGATCGGATGAGCCGATGCCGTGTCGCATGTGAAGAACTCGCCACCGTGGCGTGCACGCACCTGCACGGAACGGGGCTCCTGCGACGCAAGTTCCCTGGTGAGGCTGCTGGTTGATTGGAAGCGGCCGCCCGCAGCGTGCTTTGATCCATCGCACCGCGGGGGCCGCGAAGGGCACTCGGAGACGGATGCCCGGCGCTCGCGGTCGCGGCCGTCATCTGTCCCCCAGAGGGGGCCGCTCCCCCCTTGTGAGATATCCATATGAAGGGAAGTTCCATCATGAACTCCACCCCCCAGGTTGAGACCGTCGAGATCGCCGACGCCGAGCTCGACGCCGTTTCCGGCGGCCTGTCCGTGAACGCCGTGAACACCGTCACCGACACGGTCGACAGCATCGCCCCGGTTTCCGGCCTGGTGAACACCGCTGTCGGCACCGTCGAGGGCGTCACCGGCCTGAACACGGCCCCGGTCACCAACCTGGTCTCCGGTCTCTGATCGAGCCCTTGTGCCGTTGAGTCCCGGAGCCGCAGCCGGCGGTTCCGGGTCTTTCGGGTGCCATGACCACCTCGGTCACGGCCGTCAGTACCTCTTCTACGGGTGAGGGAAGTTCCTTGCAGTTCCGCCAACAGGCCCTCGCCAAGCTTCAGTCACCGGAGGAACTCGACCTCCCGGTGCGTTTCGCCCGTCCGCAGGGCTGGCTCGTGCTCTCGGTGACGGTGGTCGCGATGGCCGCCGCCTCGGTGTGGGCGGTGACCGGCTCGGTGACCTCCACCGTCAGCGCGCCCGCCATCCTCACGCACGGGCAGGGCAGTTACGTCCTCCAGAGCCCCGTCGCGGGCCAGGTCACGGCGGTGCTCGCCAAGCAGGGCCAGCAGGTGCCCGCCGACTCCCCGGTGCTCAAGGTCCGTACGGCCAGGGGCGAGACGGTCGTCCGCACGCTCGACGCGGGCCGCGTCTCCGCACTCGCCGCGACCGTCGGGCAGATCATCCAGACGGGCGCGAACGTCGCCGCCGTCGAGAAGGTCGCCCGCGCCCGGGACCCGCTGTACGCGACCGTGTACGTCCCCGCCGAGAACGCCGCCTCGATCCCCGACGACGCCGCCGTCGACCTGACCGTGCAGTCGGTGCCGACCCAGGAGTACGGCGTGCTGCGCGGCCATGTGAAGTCGGTGGACCGCTCGGCGCAGTCCCCGCAGCAGATCTCCGCGTTCCTCGGGGACAGCCAGCTGGGCGAGCAGTTCACGAAGAAGGGCAGGCCGGTGGCCGTCACGGTCCGGCTGGACAAGTCGTCCGCCACGAAGAGCGGCTACCGGTGGTCGTCCGCGGACGGGCCGCCGTACAAGCTGACCTCCATGACGCTGGCCACGGGGTCGATCCGGCTGGCCGACGAGCGTCCCGTCGACTGGCTGCTGCCATGAGCGCGACCGCGCAGGAGACCCGGGGCCGGCGCCGCGCCGCCCCGCCGAAGCGCAAGGTGCCCAAGGGCAGCGCGAAGACGGTCCGCACGCCCACCGTGCTCCAGATGGAGGCCGTGGAGTGCGGCGCCGCCTCCCTGGCGATGGTGCTCGGCCACTACGGCAAGCACGTCCCGCTGGAGGAGCTGCGCATCGCCTGCGGCGTCTCCCGCGACGGCTCGCGCGCCAGCAACCTGCTGAAGGCGGCCCGCAGTTACGGCCTGACGGCCAAGGGCATGCAGATGGACCTGGCCGCGCTCGCCGAGGTGAAGTCGCCGGCCATCCTGTTCTGGGAGTTCAACCACTACGTCGTCTACGACGGCATGGGCCGCCGCTTCGGCCGCCGGGGCGTCTACATCAACGACCCCGGCAAGGGCCGCCGCTTCGTGCCCATGGAGGACTTCGACGGCAGCTTCACCGGTGTCGTGCTGGTCATGGAGCCCGGCGATGACTTCGCCCGGGGCGGGCGCAAGCCCGGCGTCCTCGGCGCGATGCCCGCCCGGCTGCGCGGCACCGCGGGCACCATGCCCGCCGCCGTCCTGGCGAGCCTGCTGCTGGTGGCGGTCGGTGCGGCGGTGCCCGCGCTCAGCCGCACCTACATCGACGAGTTCCTGATCGGGAACAAGACCTCGCTGCTCGGCGTGCTGTTCGCGTCGATGGCGGCGTGCGTGCTGCTCACGGTCGTGCTGACCTGGCTCCAGCAGGCGAACCTGCTGCACGGCCGCATCATCTCCTCCACCCTGTCCAGCGCCCGGTTCCTGCGGCACCTGCTGCGGCTGCCGGTGACGTTCTTCTCCCAGCGCAGCCCGGCCGACCTGGTGCAGCGGCTGCAGTCCAACGACGCGGTCGCCGAGACCCTCTCCCGCGACCTCGCGGCGGCGGGCGTGGACGCCATCGTGGTCGTGCTGTACGCGGTGCTGCTGTACACCTACGACCCGCAGCTGACGTTCGTCGGCATCGGCGTGGCCCTGCTGAACATCGTGGCCATGCGGGTCGTCGTACGGCTGCGCGCCACCCGCACGGCGAAGCTGCGCGCCGACACGGCCCGGCTCACCAACACCGCCTACACGGGCCTGCAGCTCATCGAGACGATGAAGGCGACCGGCGGTGAGGACGGCTACTTCCGCAAGTGGGCCGGGCAGCACGCCACCACGCTGGAGGAGCAGCAGCGGCTCGGCGTGCCGAGCGCCTGGCTGGGCGTGGTCGCGCCGACGCTCGCCACCCTCAACAGCGCGCTGATCCTGTGGATCGGCGGCATGCGGGCCGTCGAGGGGCACATCTCGGTCGGCCTGCTGGTCGCCTTCCAGGCCCTGGTCACCCGGTTCACCGCCCCGCTGACCCGGCTGAACAGCGTCGCGGGCCGCATCCAGGACTTCGCCGCCGACGTGGCCCGGCTGAAGGACGTGGAGAACTTCAAGGCCGACCCGCTCTACGGCCGCCCCGGCGCCGGCGAGTCCACGCGCCGCCTCCAGGGCCATGTCGAGCTGGAGAACATCACCTTCGGCTACAGCCCGCTCGACAAGCCCCTGCTCACCGGCTTCGACCTGACCGTCGGGCCCGGGCAGCAGGTGGCCCTGGTCGGCGGCTCGGGCTCCGGCAAGTCCACGGTGTCCCGGATGATCTCCGGCCTGTACGCGCCGTGGGAGGGGGTGATCCGCATCGACGGGCAGCGCATCGAGGACATCCCGCGCGGGGCGCTCGCCGCCTCCGTCTCCTTCGTCGACCAGGACGTGTTCCTCTTCGAGGGCACGGTCCGCGACAACGTGGCGCTGTGGGACCCGTCGATCCCCGACGACGCGGTGGAGGACGCGCTGCGGGACGCGGCGCTGTACGACGTGATCATGCGCCGCCCGGGCGGCATCCACAGCAAGGTCGAGCAGGACGGCCGCAACTTCTCCGGCGGGCAGCGCCAGCGCCTGGAGATCGCGCGGGCGCTGGTGCGCCGGCCGAGCATCCTGGTGCTCGACGAGGTGACGAGCGCGCTGGACGCGGAGACCGAGCTGGTCGTGATGGACAACCTGCGCCGGCGCGGCTGCGCCTGCGTGGTGATCGCGCACCGGCTCAGCACGGTGCGCGACAGCGACGAGATCGTCGTCCTGCAGCACGGCACGGTCGTGGAGCGCGGGCGGCACGAGGAACTGGTGGCGCGCGGCGGCGCCTATGCGGCACTGGTCAGGGAACGGTGACATGACGACCGTCCACGAAGGACACGACGGGGACCTCGTGCTGGGCGCCTTCGGGCAGATGGGCTCGCGCATCGACTGCGCCGGGTTCAACCGCCTGGACCTGGAGGGCCCGCAGGTGCTGTGGCTGGTCGCGTCCGGCGCCGTCGACCTGTTCGCGGTCGACGCGGGGCAGCAGGGCCACTGGCACCACCTGGGCCGGCTGGAGGCGGGTTCGCTGGTGCTCGGCCCGGTGCCGGGCCCGCAGCACACACTGGTGGCCCGCCCGCTGCGGGACTGCGTGGTGCACCGCATCGGCCTGCGCGAGCTGTACCAGCCGGCCAACACCGCGACCTGGTCGTACGACGAGTACGGCAACCCGCAGTACGTGCCGCCGACGACGAGCCCGCTGGAGTACGCGCTCGCGCTCGGGGTGGGCCGCAGTCTGTCCATCCTCTTCCAGGCGCCGATGGCCACCGAGCGGGCCGCGGCGCCCACCGACGACGACGTGTTCTGGATGCAGGTGCCGCCGGGCAGCGTGCAGTACGGCTCGCTGTACGGCGCGGAGGCGGCGGCCGACCTGCTGATGGATCCGGCGCTGTGGCAGTCCATGGTCGACCAGCAGTACCGGCTGCTGACCACGCTGGACCGCTGGATCGAGCAGCTGGAGCGCACCCACGAGGACCGCACGGCCGAGGGCATCAAGGCCGGTGAGGCGGTCCGGGCCCAGGCCGATCAGACGCTGCTCGCCTCCATCGGCAAGCGGTCGTCGAAGCGGACCACCGCGGCCGACGCCGACGCCACGTACGCGGCGTGCAAGCTCGTCGGGCAGGCCGCCGGGATCGGCATCGCCGAGCCCACCCAGAAGGGCACCGGCGGCGACCGCCTCGATCCGGTCGAGCAGGTCGCGCTGGCCTCCCGGGTCCGCACCCGGGCCGTACGGCTGGACGGGCGCTGGTGGCGGGACAACGTGGGGCCGCTGGTCGGCCACCGGGCCCTGTCGGGCGCGCCGGTGGCGCTGCTGTGGCGGCGCGGCGGCTACGTCGCCGTCCATCCGTCGACCGGGCGCGAGACGCCGATCGAGAAGGCCAACGCCGACGAGTTCGAGCCGCGCGCGGTGATGTTCTACCGTCCGCTGCCCGAACGGGGGCTCAGTCCGCTGCGGCTGCTGCGGTTCTGCACGCAGGGCATGCGCGGCGACCTCGTGGGTCTGCTGCTGAGCGGTCTGGTCACGGTGGCGATCGGCGCGCTGGTGCCCATCGCGACGGGCAAGGTGCTGGGCGAGTTCGTGCCGAAGGCGCAGACGGACCTGATCGTGCAGGTGTGTCTGGCGGTGATGCTGAGCAGCGTGGTGGCGGCGGCCTTCATGCTCTTGCAGAACCTGACCATCCTGCGGCTGGAGGGCCGGATCGAGGCCACGCTCCAGCCGGCAGTGTGGGACCGGCTGCTCCGGCTGCCGACGAAGTTCTTCACCGAGCGCTCCACGGGTGAACTGGCCAGCGCCGCCATGGGCATCAGCTCGATCCGCCGGCTGCTGGCGGGTGTCGGGCCGACCGTCGCCCAGTCGGTGACGGTGGGGGCGATGAACCTGGGGCTGCTGTTCTGGTTCAGCGTGCCGATGGCGATGGCCGCGATCGGCATGCTCGTCGTCATCGCGGCGGTGTTCCTGGGGCTCGGGCTGTGGCAGGTGCGCTGGCAGCGGCGGCTGGTGGTGCTCTCCAACAAGCTGAACAACCAGGCGTTCCAGACGCTGCGGGGCCTGCCGAAGCTGCGGGTGGCCGCCGCCGAGAACTACGCGTACGCCGCGTGGGCGTCGGAGTTCGCCCGCAGCCGGGAGCTGCAGCAGAAGGTCGGCCGCATCAAGAACCTCACGTCGGTGCTGGGCGCGGTGTACCTGCCGCTGTGCACCCTGCTGATGTTCATGCTGCTGGCGGGTCCGGCCCGGGGCTCGATGTCGGCGGCGGCGTTCCTGACGTTCAACACGTCGGTGACGATGGTGCTGACCTCCGTCACCCAGCTGACGGGCTCGTTCGTCTCGGCGGTGGCCGCGCTGCCGCTGTTCGAGGAGATCAAGCCGGTGCTGGAGGCCACGCCGGAGGTGCGCACGGCGAGCACCCGGCCGGGTCCGCTGACCGGGGCGATCGAGGCGCGGCGGGTGTCCTTCCGGTACGCGGACGACGGTCCGCTGGTCCTGGACGACGTGTCGTTCGAGGTGCGGCCCGGCGAGTTCGTCGCGATCGTCGGCCCGAGCGGCTGCGGCAAGTCGACGCTGCTGCGCCTGCTGATCGGCTTCGACCGTCCGGTGTCGGGGAGTGTGCTGTACGACGGTCAGGACCTGGCGGCCCTCGACCAGTCGGCGGTCCGCCGCCAGTGCGGTGTGGTGCTCCAGCACGCGCAGCCGTTCACCGGCTCCATCCTGGACGTCATCTGCGGCACCGAGCCGTACACGCCGGAGGAGGCGATGGCGGCGGCCGAGATGGCCGGGCTCGCCGAGGACATCAAGCGGATGCCGATGGGGCTGCACACCATCGTCTCCGGCAGCGGGGCGGTCTCCGGCGGTCAGCGGCAGCGGTTGATGATCGCCCAGGCGCTGATCCGCCGGCCGCGGATCCTCTTCTTCGACGAGGCGACCAGTGCCCTCGACAACGAGACGCAGCGCACGGTGATCGAGAGCACCAAGGCCCTCAACGCGACGCGGATCGTGATCGCCCACCGGCTGTCGACGGTGATGGACGCCGACCGGGTCGTGGTGATGGAGGACGGCAAGGTCATCCAGCAGGGTCCGCCCGCCCAGTTGCTCGCCGACACGAGCGGCCGGCTGCACGAGCTGGTGCGCCGCCAGATGGCGTGACGTAGCGCACTCCCCCACAGTCCCAGCGAAACGTTGCCGTTTCGCTGGGACTGTTCTAGCCTCAGTGAGTGTACGAAACCGTTTCGTTTACGTACTCATTACCCTCCTGGACCGTCCCTGAAAACGGGTGCTTCCCATGCCACAGAAATCCCTGACCGACATCCCGGCCGAGGACACCACCGCGCAGGCGCCCTCCGCGGCCTCGCCGAAGCGCTGGTGGATCCTCGCGGTCATCGCCCTCGCGCAGCTGATGGTGGTGCTCGACGCCACGATCGTGAACATCGCCCTGCCCTCGGCCCAGGCCGACCTGCACTTCTCCGACGGCAACCGCCAGTGGATCGTCACCGCGTACGCCCTGGCGTTCGCCTCCCTGCTGCTGCTCGGCGGCCGGATAGCCGACCTGTTCGGCCGGAAGCCCGCCTTCCTCGTCGGCATCGTCGGCTTCGCCGCCGCCTCCGCGCTCGGCGGCGCCGCCAACGGCTTCGAGATGCTGGTCGTCGCCCGCGCCCTCCAGGGCGTCTTCGGTGCCCTGCTGGCCCCGGCCGCGCTCTCCCTGCTGAACACCACGTTCACCGACGCCCGCGAACGGGCCCGCGCGTTCAGCGTCTACGGCGCCATCGCCGGAGCCGGCGGCGCGGTGGGCCTGCTGCTCGGCGGCATCCTGACCGACGCCCTCGACTGGCGCTGGACGCTGTACGTCAACGTCGTCATCGCCGTGGCGGCCTTCGCGGGCGGCTGGCTGCTGCTGAGCAACCGCCGCGACGCCAGGACCGCCAAGCTGGACGTGCCCGGCACGATCCTGGTCGCCGGCGGCCTGTTCTCGGTGGTCTACGGCTTCTCCAACGCGGAGACGCACGACTGGGGCTCGCCCCTGACCTGGGGCTTCCTCATCGCGGGCGGCGTGCTGCTGGCGGCCTTCACCTGGTGGCAGACCAGGGCCGCGCACCCGCTGCTGCCGCTGCGCATCCTGCTCGACCGCGACCGCGGGGCGTCCTTCCTCGCCGTGCTGATCAGCGGCGCGGGCATGTTCGGCGTGTTCCTCTTCCTCACCTACTACCTCCAGCTCCACCTGGGCTTCAGCCCCACCAAGACCGGTGTGGCGTTCCTGCCGATGGTCGCCGCCCTGATGGTGATGGCGCAGGTGGGCACGACGGTGCTGCTGCCGCGGTTCGGCCCGAAGGCCGTCGTCCCGCTGGGCTTCGCCGTCGCCACGGCCGGCATGGCCTGGCTGACCGGCATCGGCGTCGGCTCCTCCTACGCGGGCGACGTGCTGCCCCAGCTCGTGGTGATCGGCCTGGGCCTCGGTCTGGTGATGCCGTCCGCCATGCAGCTGGCCACCGGAGGGGTCGCCGCCGAGGACGCCGGCGTGGCCTCCGCCACCGTCAACGCCATGCAGCAGGTGGGCGGTTCGGTCGGCACCGCGCTGCTGAACACCCTCGCAGCGAGCGCGGCGACCGACTACCTGGCCGGCCGGGACCCGAGCAGCAAGCTGGTCCAGGCGCAGGCGACGATCGAGAGCTACACCACCGCCTTCTGGTGGTCGGCCGGCTTCTTCGCCGCGGGCGCGCTGATCGCGCTGGCGCTGCACCGGCGCGGAGTGCCGCGGCAGGACTCCGAGGCGGCTCCGGTCGTGCACATGTGATCGTTCGGAAGCCGCCAGGGGCCGCCGTGCGCAGGGACGCGGCGGCCCCTGGCGTCCGCGCGGGTGGCGCGTCTTCGCCCTCCGCGGCGGACCGACCCGTTGGTCTGCCGCGGAAATGGGTACCCACCGCGCATGCGAATCAGCGTGGTGGACGTGGGATCGAACACGGTCAGACTTGTGGTCGCGGACGCGGAGGGCGGGGTGCCCCTTCCGGTGCACACCTCCAAGTGGCGGCTCAGGCTGTCCGAGCAGGTCACACCGGGGGGACCCATCCCGGAACCGGCGGTCGGGCAACTGGTCGACGCCGTCACCGAGGCGAGCAGGACCGCCACCCGGTGGGGCGCCGCCGGCCCGCTCGCCTTCGCGACCGCCGTGGTACGGAACGCGCCGAACCGGCACGAGGTGCTGCACACCGTCCGGGCCCGTACGGGCGTCGACCTGTGCACCCTGCCGGGTGAGGTCGAGGCCGAACTGACGTTCCTCGGGGCCCGGCGCTGGATGGGCTGGCGGTCCGGGCCGCTCGCCCTGCTCGACATCGGCGGCGGCTCCCTCGAAGTGGCCTTCGGGCGCGGCCGGTTGCCGGACTTCGTGGCGTCGCTGCCGCTGGGAGCGGGGCGGCTCACCCACGAGTTCTTCGAGGGCGAGGACCCGCCGTCGCCCGAGCGGGTGCGGGCGCTGCGCCGCAGGGTGCGCCATCAACTGCGGGACGTCGCCGCCCGGATCCGCTGGGAGGGGCCGCGCACGGCGGTCGCCACCTCCCGCACGTTCCAGCAGCTGGGACGGCTGTGCGGGGCCGCGCCCGGACGCCACGGCCCGTTCGTGGACCGGCAGCTGCACCGCACGGACCTGGGCGAGGCGATCGTACGGCTGGCCGCCCTGCCCGCCGCCGAACGCGCGCGGCTGCCCGGGATCTCCGCGCCGCGGGCCGCGCAGAGCCTGGCCGGCGCGGTGGTCGGGCACACCGCGATGAAGCTGACCGGCATCACGTCCGTCACCGTCTGCCCCTGGGCGATCCGCGAGGGAGTGCTGCTGCGCCACATCGAGGACGGCCCCTCCTGGTGGGCGGAGGTGACCCGCCGCAACGAGGAGACGGCCCCTCCCGAACCGGTCCCACTGCGCATCGCCACCGCCTCGAACTGAGTGAGCCCCACCGCAAGCAGGAAGGAGACCCCGTGTCCCACCACAAGGACCACAACAGCTCCGGCAAGCAGCCCGAGACGGCGCTCGAGGAGGTCCTGCGCGAGATCGAGGACGCCGAGAAGCGCACCGAGGACTCCCCCGAGCAGCGACGCCACCGGGGTGAGGCCGGGGAGGCCATCACCCCCAACACCCGCGCCCAGGAGGAGTCCGAAGGCGACTGAGAGCCGCGGAAGACCGAGCCGGGCGCGGGCCCGGGCGCGCCGGACGGCCGCCCGGGCCCGCGCCCTGTCCGGGGCCCCCGGCGCGCCGGTACCACGCGGGCGGGTGACCAGGCGCCGCGCGGGTACCCGGGGCCCATGGAGCACGACCTGGAAGAACCACGCCTGCCCATCCCGCGCGGCCCGCTGAGCCGGGGTGTCGAGACGTATCTGCGGGGCGCGGGCCGACTGCCCCGCCTGGAGGAGGTCGCCCGTGCCGAGGTGTACGGCGAGGACCTCCAGCTCGCCCTGTACCTCTGCTACGAGCTGCACTACCGCGGCTTCGCGGGCGTGTCCCCGGACCGCGAGTGGGACCCCGACCTGCTGCGCCTCCGGGCGGCCCTGGAGCACCGCTTCCTGTCCGCCCTGCGCGGCGACGCCCGGGTCCACGACAGCCTCGACGCGGCGCTGGCGGACCTCCTGGTCGAGCCCGTCGACGGCACGGGCGTCACCCACTTCCTGCGCGACGAGGGCGAGCTGTGGCACCTGCGCGAGTACGCGGCGCAGCGCTCCCTCTACCACCTCAAGGAGGCCGACCCGCACGCCTGGGTGCTGCCGCGGCTGTGGGGCCGGGCGAAGGCGGCGATGGCGGCGGTGGAGTTCGACGAGTGGGGCGGCGGCCGGGCCGACCGCGTGCACGCCCGGCTGTTCGCCGACCTGATGACGGACCTCGGCCTGGACACCACGTACGGCCGCTACCTCGACGCCGCGTCCGCCGAAGCCCTGGTCACGGTGAACATGATGTCCCTCTTCGGCCTGCACCGGGCCCTCAGGGGCGCCCTGGTGGGCCACTTCGCGGCGGTCGAGATCACCTCGTCCCCGGGGTCACGGCGGCTCGCCGAGGCGATGCGCCGCACGGGCGCCGGACCCGCGGCCGAGCACTTCTACGACGAGCACGTGGAGGCCGACGCGGTCCACGAGCAGGTCGTGCGCCACGACGTGATCGGCGGTCTGCTGGAGCGGGAGCCCCACCTCGCCCCGGACGTGGCCTTCGGCATCGACGCCACGGAGTTCGTCGAGGAGCGCTTCGGCGCGCGGCTGCTCACCGACTGGCGGGCATCCCGTTCATCACTGAACGCACCACTTGCCCGTGAAACCACCTATATCTCCTGAGTGGCGGGGTACTCGACGCCCGTGAATCCACTCGTACTCCCGGGCGTGTACGCCCCGCAGGAAGACACCGAGCTGCTGGCCGGTGCCCTGTCCGACGAACCGCTGCCGCCGGGCGCCGAGGTGCTCGACGTGGGCACCGGGACCGGCGCCCTGGCCCTGGAGGCGGCGCGCCGCGGCTTCCGCGTGACCGCGGTGGACGTGTCCTGGAGCGCCGTGTGGGCGGCGCGGCTGAACGCCCGGCTGGCCGGGCTCCCGGTCCGCATCAGGCACGGGAACCTCTTCGAGCCCGTCCGCGGGGAGTCGTACGACCTGGTCCTGGCCAATCCGCCGTACGTGCCGGCGCCGGGCGGCCGGCATGCGCCGCGGGGCGCCGCGCGCGCCTGGGACGCGGGGGGCGACGGGCGGCTGGTCGTGGACCGGATCTGCCAGGAGGCGCCCGGCCTGCTGCGTCCGGGCGGGGTGCTGCTGGTGGTGCAGTCGGCGCTGAGCGCCCCGGACCTCACCGTCGGGCAGTTGCGCGCCGCCGGTCTGAAGGCCGCGGTGACCCGCCGGCACCGGATCGCGTTCGGCCCGGTACTGCGGGGCCGGGAACGCTGGCTGCGGGAGCGGGGGCTGCTGTCCGAAGCCGAGGACAAGGAAGAGCTGGTGGTCGTCCGTGCCGAACTCCCCGTCTGACCGGTCGTCCGAGGCACCGCGCCGCGTCTGCGTCCAGCGCAAGGGTCCGCTGCTGATGGAGGGCCCGGTGGAGGTGGAGCTGGAGGACGGCTCCGTCGTCACCTCGGACCGTTTCCGCGTGGCCCTGTGCACCTGTCGCCGCAGCCGCCGCTACCCGTGGTGCGACACGAGCCACCGCGACCGGACCTGAAGATCCACCGGACCTGAAGATCCACCGGACCTGAGAATCCAGGGGCCGGCGGGCGGCCCCACTCCGCCCGCCGGCCCCCTTGTACGAGATCGCGGCCTTTCCGTGACAGCGGCCCGGCTCCCCAGCAACGAGCCGCCGTGCTTCACGGGAACAGCGCGATCCCGGTCCTCGGGAGGGTGGTCCCTAGAAGGAGAAGACGCCCGTGCCGTAGGCGTTCTTCATGCAGTCGTTGGAGAAGACGCGCTCGTAGCTCACCCGCTGCCCCTGCCAGACGCCGTCGACGGTGACGACCACGGGGTCGTACTGCTTGGTGCACATCACGCCCTCCGTGGCGGTCAGGGCGTCGAAGTCGCCGCCCACGCCGCGCAGTTCCGCGCAGGCCTCGCCGGCGGCCGGGTGGGTGCCCGCGGGCCTCGGGGCACAGGTCAGGGTGACCGCGCGTTCCGGAGTCGCGGCGATCGCGCTCTCCCCGTGGCCCACCGTGAGGACGAGGGCCGAGGGGGCGTAGAGCGCGGTGGGGGCCGGACCCGGGGTGGCGAGCGCGGCCCCGGAGAGGGGTCCGCAGACGGCGGTGGCCGTCAGGCCGAGGGTCATGGCCCAGCGCGCGGTGTTCCGCATTGTGTGCATCCTTCCGCTCGATTACAGGGGGTGCCGGTCCGTGCTCGGTCGGTGCCCGGAACGGCGAGCGCGAGTCTGCCGAGTCCGTCGCCGAAACACACATCGACCCCACCGGTTTCAGTAACGTTACGTATTGAATCAGTGGCGCGAAGTTACGGAACGGGCACGCGTGAAGCCCGTAACTGCGCGGACTCCGGGGGCTCGAAGCGGCCAGATGGCTGATTTCCGGCTGTTCGTTAATAGGCCTGAAACATTCCGATTCCGCTCTGGGCCGACCACTTTGCAACCGCTTGCGTTCATGCTCGCGCCGAGTAATCGTCATTACATGATTACGAGCGAGCAGCGAGAGCAACTGCGCGACTGGTTCGCCGGCCGCCTTCCCGAGGACCTCTTCGAGGAGCTGACCGAGATCACGGTCGACCGCGAGGAGATCACCGTGATCGGCCGTATCCCCGAACCCCGGCTGGCCGAGGACGCCCCGGCCGCCGAACGGGAGGCGGCCCTGGAGGGCCGTGTGCAGGAGTTCCGGGAGCGCACGCGCGAGGACCGGATGGCCGTGGCCCGGGAGGCCGAGCACCGGTTCCGCCGGAAGGTGTCCTGGGGTGTGGAGTGCGGCGGGCGGCGCGCCCTCTTCACGCACGTGGCCGCGCCCGTCATGACGCGGCTGCGCCAGCCGGAGCGCCAGGTCCTCGACACCCTGATCGCCGGCGGCGTCGCCCGCAGCCGCAGCGACGCGCTGGCGTGGTGCGTGCGCCTGGTCCAGCGTCACACCGACGACTGGCTCACGGAGTTGCGCGACTCCCTGGAACACGTGCAGCGGGTGCGGGCACAAGGGCCGGACGCCGGAGCGGACCACCCGCCGCACACGGACGACGAGGAGTGATGCCGGAGTGGAGGATCCATCCACCGACAGCCCCGAGAATGGATGAACCGTCCTCTGGTGGACCCCGTCCGCGCCGCTCTACGGTCGGCACACCCCCAGAGGACGGGTCCCGCACGCCGCCGCACACCCCGGCGCCGGCGTAGCGGCCGTCCGCCCCGCCGCCGCGTCACCCCGCGCTCCACCGCCCCGTCCCCGCTGGAGCCCCCCTTGTCCTCGTCGGCCGACCACCCCTCCCCCGCCGTGTCCGCCCCGTCCCTGACGGAGGTCGAGTCCCATGGTGTGGACCGCATCCCCGACGCCGAGCGCACCGCGACCCCCTTCGACCTGTTCCGGCTGGCCTTCGGCGGCGCCAACACCTTCTCCACCTGTGTCCTCGGCGCCTTCCCGATCCTGTTCGGGCTCTCCTACTGGCAGGGCCTCGCGGCCACGCTCCTGGGGGTCGTCGCGGGCGCGTTGATCCTCTGCCCAATGGCGGTGTTCGGCCCGGTCAACGGCACCAACAACGCGGTGTCGTCGTCCGCGCACCTGGGCGTGCACGGCCGCGTGGTCGGCTCGTTCCTCTCCCTGCTGACGGCGGTCGCGTTCTTCTCCCTCTCGGTGTGGAGCTCCGGCGACGCCCTGGTCGGCGGCGCCCACCGGCTGTTCGGCCTCGGCCGCGGCGACCTGTCGTACGCCGTCGCGTACGCGCTGTTCGCGGTGCTGGTCCTCGCGGTGTGCGTGTACGGCTTCCGGTTCATGCTCTTCGTCAACAAGATCGCGGTGACCTCGGCGAGCGCGCTGTTCCTGCTCGGCGCCGTGGCCTTCGCGGACGACTTCGACCCGTCGTACGCGGGCGCCTTCACCGACGCGGCGGACCCGGCGACGGCGGCCCTGTTCTGGCCGTCGTTCATCGGAGCGGCACTGATCGTGCTCTCGAATCCCGTGTCGTTCGGGGCGTTCCTCGGCGACTGGTCGCGCTACATCCCGGCGAGCACCCCGCGCCGGAAGGTGGTCGGGGCCGCGTTCCTTTCTCAGCTCGCGACGCTGCTGCCGTTCCTGTTCGGTCTGACGACGGCGAGCATCATCGCGGCCAGGGCGCCGGAGTACGTCGATCCGGCGGCCCCCGACTTCGTGGGCGGGCTGCTCGCGATCTCGCCCGGCTGGTTCTTCCTGCCGGTGTGCCTGCTCGCGCTGATCGGCGGCATGGCGACGGGCACGACCGCGCTCTACGGGACCGGGCTCGACTTCTCCTCGGTGTTCCCGAGGCTGTCCCGGGTCCAGGCCACCCTGCTGGTGGGGGCGTTGTCCATCGGGTTCATCTTCGCCGGCCGGTTCGGGCTCGACCTCGTGCGGTCCATCTCGGCCTTCGCCACCGTGATCATCACGTGCACCACCCCGTGGATGGTCGTGATGATGCTGGGCTACTGGACACGGCGCGGCTGGTACGACCCGGAGGCGCTGCAGGTCTTCAACCGCCGTCAGCGCGGCGGCCGTTACTGGTTCGCGCACGGCTGGAACTGGCGGGGCATGACCGCCTGGTGGGTCTCGGCACTGCTCGGCGTGCTCTTCACCAACGTCCCCGGTCAGTTCGTCGGCCCGCTCGGCGACCTCGCGCACGGCGTCGACATCGGTCTGCCGGTGTCCCTGACCGCGGCGGCGGCGCTGTTCCTGACGCTGCTGCGGCTGTTCCCCGAACCCCGGGCGGCCTACGGCCCCGCGGGACCGCGGCTGGCCCGGACCGTGGACGTGCCCGTGCCGCCGATCACCGGGCCGGGGGCGTTGTCGGTGCCGTCGGCCACCTTGCGGGCATGACCGACTTCGTACTGGTGGCAGGTGCCTGGCTCGGGGCGTGGGCGTGGGACGAGGTGGCCGCCGAGCTGCGCGGCGCCGGGCACGACGTCCATCCGCTGACGCTGTCGGGCCTCGCCGAGAAGCGGGGTGCGGCGGCCGGGCTGGAGACGCACGTGCGGGACGTCGTCGACGAGGTGGAGCGTCTCGGCCCGCGCGACGTCGTCCTCGTGGGACACAGCTACGCGGGTCTGCCGGTCGGACTCGCCGCCGAGCGGATCGGTGACCGGCTGCGGCGCCTGGTGTTCGTCGACGCGAACGTGCCGGTGGCCGGGGAGTCGTTCCTGTCGGGCCGGCCGAGCGAGGGCGTGCGGCGGTCCCTCGCCGAGCACGACGGGTTCTGGCCCCCGCTCGGCCCGGACGAGTGCGCGGGCCAGGGGCTGACGGACGAACAGATCGCCCGGTTCGTCGACGGCGCGACCCCGCATCCGGGTGCCACACTCACCGAACCGGCCACGCCAAAGCGCCCTTTGACCGGCCTCCCGGTGACGTATGTGAAGTGCCTCCTCGACGGGGACGAGCCGATGCCGGCGGTGGCCCGGCTCCTCAGGAGTGACCGGTGGGAGCTGGTGGAGATGGCCACGGGCCACTGGCCGATGTTCTCGCAGCCGCGTGAACTGGCCGGTGTGCTGCGCGCGTCGGTCTCGCGCTCCTGACCTTCGTCCGTGCCGACGGCCGCTCGCCGTATCGTCGGGTCGACGCAGGCTCGACGACGAGAGGCGGGACAGGCCGATGGCACAGCACTGGGCCGACTACCAGTACGAGATCTACCTCAACGGCATGGCGGGGGTCGTCCCGCGGCTGCCCACGGATCTGACCCGTCTGGAGGAACTCACCGAGCGGCGGCTCGGCGCCGGTCCGGTGGGCTACGTGGCGGGCAGCGCGGGGAACGGCAGCACGGCCCGCGCCAACCGGGCGGCGCTGGAGCGTCGCCGGATCGTGCCGCGCATGCTGCGGGACGTGCACGAGCGGGATCTGTCGGTGGAGGTCCTCGGCCGTCCGTTGCCCGCCCCGCTGGCCCTGGCGCCGGTGGGCGTGCTGTCGATCATGCATCCGGACGCGGAGCGCGCGGCGGCCCGGGCCGCGGCGGCGCAGGGTGTGCCGTACACCCTGTCCTCCGTGTCGAGCACGCCGATGGAGCAGGTCGCCGAGGTGATGGGCGAGGCCGAGCGCTGGTTCCAGCTGTACTGGCCCAAGGACCGGGAGGTGGCCCGCAGCTTCCTGAACCGGGCCGGGGCCGCCGGGTTCAGCGTGCTGGTGGTCACGCTGGACACGCCCCTGCTCGCGTGGCGCCCGCGCGACCTCGACCAGGCGTACCTGCCGTTCCTGAACGGGGTGGGGATGGCCAACTACTTCACGGACCCGGCCTTCAAGGCGGGTCTGTCGAAGCCGGTGGAGGAGGACCTGGCGGCGGCGGTGCGGCACTTCATCGGGCTTCAGGGCGACCCCGGCAAGACCTGGCCCGACCTGGTGTTCCTGCGGGAGAACTGGGACGGCCCGATCGTCCTCAAGGGCGTCCTGCACCCGGACGACGCCCGGCTGGCCGCGGAGGCGGGCATGGACGGCGTGGTGGTCTCCAACCACGGCGGACGGCAGGTGGCCGGCTCGGTCGCGGCGGCGGACGCGCTGCCCCGCGTGGCCCAGGCCGTCGGCGACCGGCTCACCGTGCTCTTCGACAGCGGCATCCGCACCGGCGACGACGTCTTCAAGGCGCTCGCCCTGGGCGCCAGGGCCGTCCTCCTCGGCCGCCCCTACGTCTACGGCCTCGGCCTCGACGGGCAGTCGGGTGTCGAGCACGTCATCCGCTGCCTGCTGGCCGAACTCGACCTCACCCTCGCCCTGTCCGGCCATGCCACCCCGGGCACGATCGGTCCGGCCGACCTCGTCGAGGACCCGGCCTGACGCCGGGAGGGCTGCGCGGCGCTCACACCACCGCGCAGCCCCGCTCTCAGGCCGCAGGGGTCCCGCTCAGGCCGCAGGGGGCCGTGCTCAGGCCGCGGGGACCGTGCTCACGCCGTCCGGCCGTGGGGCAGGGTCACCTGCCGTGCCTTCTGGTCCTCCTGCTCCTCGATCGACAGGGAGCCCGCCGTCGTCGGCACGGGCTCCGGCTGCCAGCGCTGGACGTCGGAACGGTCCCGGACCTTGACGACGATGTCGGCGTCCGGGTCGTCGTGCGTGGCCGCGAGGGCGAGCCGCTCGTCCCAGCGGGGCAGCAACTCGCCCTGCACGGTGAGGTCGTAGCGCACGTCGTCGCCCCGCTCGGCGTCCTCGTCGGCGCAGGCGCCGAGGACCACGACACCCGCGTCCTTGTGCGAGTCCAGGCACAGCCCGGGATCGGCGACGCTGCGCAGCAGCCCGTCGTCCTCGTACGTCCACTGCTGGGTCCACACCGTCGAGCACTCCGCCAGCTTCGTCGCCGAGCCCTCCTTCGGCAGGTCCCGGATGTCCAGGCACAGGTCGGCGCCGGCGTTGCGCAGCCGCGTCGCGCCCGGTGCCGTGGGCAGCCCCGCCGTGCCGGGCGGGGACACGGACCCGGCGCCGTCGGAACCGGCGGCGCTGTTGGAGCCGGCCGGGTCGGCCTGGCCGCCGTCGTACGACGAGGCGCTGATGATGAGCACGGTGGCCAGCACCCCGGCCGACACCGCGCCGACGCCCGAGAGCAGCGCCCGGGGGGACCGCAGCGCGTCCGGGACCCGGCGCGCGGGCAGGGGAATCCTGGACAGCAGGCGGTGCCGCCCGTCCCCCCGGGCTCCGCCGCCGCGCCGCCCGCCGCCGCGCCGGCCGGCGCGACCGCCCCGCGTGCCGTGCGAGGACCGGCCCGGACGCGAGTCGAGGTACCGGCGTGCGCCCCAGCCGAGGACCGCCTCGGCGATCAACGGGCCCAGCGGCCCCTCGAAATGGCTCAGCTGTTCGGCCGCGTTACGGCAGTAGCGGCACTCCGCCAGGTGCTCCTGGACGTCCGGCAGCAATGTGCCGCCCCGGCGGATCGGGACGTCGAGCAGGCGGTTGTAGAAGCGGCAATCCTGGGTCGGCGCCAGTTCGCGATGGGCATGTACACAACCCTCGCGGAATGTGTCCCGTGCCTGTTCGAGGGCGGCCGACGCGATGTCGGTGTCCATGCCCAGCAGACCGGCCGGGACGCTTAAAGGATCGGCCTCGACCTCGACGTGCCACAGCAGACAGCGAGCGGCCGCGGGAAGTGCCTGGAATGCCCGCTCCGCGAGGGCGCGATTTTCGGGCGTGATGGACGTCGCCGCGCGCAGTCCGCGCCCTCCGGCCGGTTTCTGCAAGGCGGGCAGGACGGCCGATATTCGATCGTCGCCGGACCACTCACGGATCGTGTCGCGCACGGTCACCAGAAGGGCCGGGCGCAGCGCGACGGCCGACTCGCCGAAGGCGAGGCGGTTGAGGGTCCGGTGGAAGGCGGTCCCGGTGACCATCGCGGCGACCTTGGCCGACGAGGCGAGACAGATGACCGCGTAGTCATGCACCGGCTGCCAGTGCCGCGCCATCAGCAGCGCGACGGAATGGGCGGCGACCTCGCCCTCCGGGCTGCCTCTGAGCGGGGCGGCGAGGCTTTCGTCGGATTCCCCTGGATCCCCGCCGGGCGGGGGATACGGGGGACGAGGGGGGTGGGGGGTGGGCACTGAGATGGTTCCTTCCCACGCGCATGTGACACACAGAAGTCCTGACGCCGAAAAAGGAGCCCGGTTGGTGCGTACCTTTTTTGGCGCGGCGCGGGAGGGGCGAATTCGCCGACGGCGAATCGGACCCGGTCAACAAATCACGTGCGACACTCGGCCATTCCCCCCGCACGCGTGTTTCACTCTTGCACAACCCACACACGGCCAACAAGGCGCGCGGGCAACATCCCCGCCCTTGACAGAAAGTCAGAAACGGGAACGCGCGCACACCGTTCGCACCGGTTTTCGACATTTCCATGCGCCCCGTGTGAATCGGGCACCCGCGACGGGTGCGCCGCACACGCTCCCGGCGCACGCTCCGGCGCAGTCCACTGGGGATCGGCCCTTCTCGGAGGCCCGCGCGGGACGGCGGCTCTCCCGCGCCCCGGGGCCGCCGGCCCCGTCCCTCCGCCCTCGGCCGGCGGCCCTCCGTTCAGATCTGCCAGGAGCGCAGTCGGTCCGCCGCGCCGTAGACGTCTGTCGTACCGGACATCAGATCGCGGGCGAGGTCGACGAGGGCGCCGTAGGGCGGGTCGATGCCGACGCCGCTGACGAACATGTACGCCACGGCGGTCGAGCAGGCGAAGCGGGCGTTGGCCGAGGGCAGCGGCCGGAGCACGGCGAGGGTGTGCAGCAGCGCGGCCGCCCGCCAGGCCGGGTCGGAGTTGACCCCGAGGCGCGGCGGATCCACCCGGTGCCGGGCCACGGCGGCGACCAGCGCGGAGAAGTCGTTGATCGTCGGCTGGTCCGGCAGGACCTCTTCGTGGCGCTGGAGCAGCCAGGGCACGTCGATATGGAGGACGGGTGCCATCGGTCAGGCGACCCGCCCCTCACTCTTGGCGGACGGTTCGTCGTCGGGGAAGGCGGCGGCGAACTCGTCGGCGTGGGTCGCGAAGAACCGGCGGAAGGCCTCCGCGCCCTCCTGCAGGGCCCGGTGGCGGGCTATGTCGGCCGCGGCCGCCTCGCGCACGAGCGCCTTCATGGACGTACCGCGCTCCTTGGCGATCTGCCGCAGGTCCTCAAGTTCGCGATCGCTGAACTCGACGTTGAGAGCTGGCATGCGTTCACGGTACCGCTCGGGTACTGACTCGTAAATATCCCCAGGTCACCGCAAGGATCGGACGGTACCTACCGGCCGTCCGGCACGGCCTGTCGCTGAGATGTGGGTCACATCCGGCGGCGCGATGTCACATTCCGGGTCCCTCAGGGCCTCGCAGTGGTGAGCGCGTCTCTGGGAGGACCCCGCATGACCGAGATCCCCGTACCCGGCACCGCCGCCCCGCTCGACGAGGCGACCGGGGTGTTCGTCGACCACCGCGAGCTGCTGTTCGGCGTCGTCTACAACATGCTCGGCAGCGTCGCCGACACCGAGGACGTCCTGCAGGAGACGTGGCTGTCCTGGACGGCCCGGGGCGGCGGCGCCCCGCTCGCCGGGATCGACAACCCGCGCGCCTATCTCGTCCGGGTGGCGGTCAACCACGCGCTGCGGCGCCGCGCGGTGATCAGCCGCCGGCAGGAGACGTACGTGGGGGCGTGGCTGCCCGAGCCGCTGGTCGCCGAGGAGGACGCCGGCACCGCCGACGGGCCGGCGCTGCGGAGCGAATCGGTGTCGCTGGCGATGCTGGTGGTCCTGGAGTCGCTGACTCCGCTGGAGCGGGCCGTGTTCGTGCTGGGCGAGGTGTTCGGTTACCCGCACGCCGAGATCGCCGAGATCATCGACCGCTCCCCCGCCGCCGTACGGCAGTTGGCGCGCCGGGCGCGGGAGCACGTGCACGCGCGGCGGCCGCGGTACGAGGCGCATCCGCGGGTGCGGCGGGAGGCCACCGAGCGGTTCGTGCGGGCCGCGATGGGCGGCGACATCACCGCGCTGATGGAGATCCTCGCGCCGGACGTCACGGCGTGGACGGACGCCGGCGGCAAGCGCCGGCCGGCCAACCTGCGCCCGGTGCACGGCCGGGACAAGGTGACGCGTCTGCTCACGTCCGGCCGGGGCGGTCCGGACCACCCTGTCTGGCGCTACCGGCGCGTCAACGGCGACGACGCGGCGGTGCTGTTCGACGGCGACGCGCCCTTCGCCGTCCTGGTCCTGGACCTCACGCCCGAGGGCGACCGGGTGCGCGGCATCTACGTGGTGGCCAACCCGGACAAGCTCGCCCACGTGCCCAAGGAGGCGGTATGAGCGCCGGACGCGGCGAGCGCCTGGCCGACTGGTTCGACGGCCGGCTCGGCACCCACACACTCGGCCGGAAGTACCTGCGCAAGGTGTTCCCGGACCACTGGTCCTTCCTGCTCGGCGAGATCTGCCTGTACAGCTTCGCGGTGCTGGTGCTCACCGGCGTGTATCTGACGCTGTTCTTCCACCCCTCGATGAACGAGGTGGTGTACGACGGGAGTTACACGCCGCTGAACGGCGTGCGCATGTCCGGGGCGTACGCGTCCACGCTGGACATCAGCTTCGACCTGCGCGGCGGGCTGCTGATCCGGCAGATCCACCACTGGGCGGCGCTGGTCTTCGTCGCCGCCATGCTGACGCACATGATGCGGCACTTCTTCACGGGCTCGTTCCGCAAGCCCCGGGAGGTCAACTGGCTGTTCGGCTGGCTGCTGCTGTTCCTCGGCCTGTTCGAGGGGCTGTTCGGCTACTCGCTCCCCGACGACCTGCTGTCGGGCACGGGCCTGAGGTTCGTGCACGGGGCGCTGCTGTCGGTGCCGATCGTGGGGACGTACCTCGCGATGTTCGTGTTCGGCGGGGAGTTCCCCGGCGACGACATCGTGGCCCGCTTCTACGCGCTGCACGTGCTGCTGGTCCCCGGGATCATGGCGGCGCTGATCGTGGTCCACGTGCTGCTCGTCGTGTACCACAAGCACACCCAGTTCGCGGGGCCCGGGCGCACCGAACGCAATGTCGTGGGGGCGCCTTTCATGCCGGTGTACCTGGCGAAGGCGGGCGGCTTCTTCTTCCTGGTGTCCGGGGTGCTGGCGCTGATGGCGGCGGTGGCGACGATCAACCCGGTCTGGTCGTACGGCCCCTACCGCGCCGACCAGGTGTCGACGGGCGCCCAGCCCGACTGGTACCTGGGTTTCGCCGAGGGCCTGGTGCGGATCATGCCCGGCTGGGAGATCACGCTGTGGGGGCACACCCTGGTGCTGGGTGTGCTGATACCGGTGGTGGTCTTCCCGCTGCTGCTGGTCCTCATCGGCGTGTACCCGTTCCTGGAGGCCCGGTTCACCGGGGACCGGCACGAGCACCATCTGCTGGACCGGCCGCGCGACCGCCCGGTGCGCACGGCGATCGGGGCGGCCTGGATCAGCCTCTACCTGGTGCTGCTGGCGGGCGGCGGCAACGACGTCGTGGCGACGCGCTTCCACCTGTCGATCAACACGGTGACGTGGGCGGTGCGGATCGGGATGTTCGTCGTCCCGGCGGCCGTCTTCGTCGTCACCCGGCACATCTGCCTGGGGCTGCGGCAGCGCGACCGGGACCTGGTGGCGCACGGCCGCCCCACCGGCGTGATCAGGCGGCTGCCGCACGGCGAGTACGTCGAGGTGCACGAGCCGCTGGACCAGGTCCGGCTGCACACCCTGACCGCCCATGAGCGGCCGGGGGAACCCGTCGGGTACGGGCCGTCGCGCCGGGCCGTGGCCGGGCCGCTCAGGACCGGGCGCGGCAGAACTCCCGGACGGTCCGGTTGAACGCGTCCGGGGCCTCCATGCTGCTGAGGTGCCCGACGCCGGGCAGCACGACCAGCGTGGCCTCCGGGATCGCTTCGAGGAACCGGCGGGCGACGGGCTCCACCGGGGAACGCGCGTCCAGTTCGCCCCAGAGCAGGAGGGTCGGCACCTCGATCGCGGGCAGCAGGTCGCGCTGGTCGGTCCCGGCCATGATCGTGAGTTCGGTGCGGATGGTCCGGGCGCGGGTGCCGGCCGACATCACGGACAGCAGCCGCACGGCCTCGGCGGGTGGCTCGGCGGCGAACAGGCCCGGCAGGGTCGGCGCGAACTCCTCGGCCGGGACCGCGAGCATCCGCTCCGCCCCCTCGACCCGCTGCCGCACCTCCGCCGGCGGCAGCGAGCCCTTCCAGCCGGCGTAGGTGTCGACGAGGAGCAGCGTGCGGACGAGCCCGGGGTGGTTGCGGTAGAGCTCCAGGACGACGGTCCCTCCCCAGGACAGGCCCAGGACGTGGGCCGGGCCGAGGCCGACGTCCTCGACGACCGACGCGAGGCAGCGGGCGTAGTCGGCCAGGGTGAAGGAGGGCGGGACGTCGGAGGAGCGGCCGGCGCCCGGTTCGT
Source organism: Streptomyces olindensis (assembly GCF_040645895.1). Classification (NCBI taxonomy): domain Bacteria; kingdom Bacillati; phylum Actinomycetota; class Actinomycetes; order Kitasatosporales; family Streptomycetaceae; genus Streptomyces; species Streptomyces olindensis. The sequence continues at coordinate 49,295 of NZ_JBEYZD010000010.1, forward strand.
CCCAGGCGATGACGGTGAACTCGTCCGACAGGTCCGCGAGCTGCGGGCCGAACAGGCGGGCGTCCGTCGTCGCGGCGTGCGCGAGCACGAGGGGCGGGCCCCGGCCCACCCGGTCGTACGCGACCTCGATGCCGTCGACCCGCACCGCTGGCATGACACCAGGCTACGCGCGGGTGCCGGGGGCGTCCTGTCGGCGGACTCCCCCGGCACGCGACGGGCTCGTGGCGGCCCTAGCCCTGGTCCGCCACGAAGGAGGCCATGCGGGTCAGGGCGGCGTTCCAGTTGATGGTGTGCTCGTTGGTCGACCAGGACTGGATGTCGTCGATGTAGCAGAACTGGCCGACACAGCCCTGGAGTTTGCTCTGCGCGAAGGGGTCCTGGATGCTCGAGTTCGGCCCGCCCGCGAGGGTGCCCTTCGGCGGGTTGGGCTGGGCGGGGTCGAGCTGGCGGGCGTACCAGCGGCTGTGCTGGTTCTGCGCGCTGACCTCGCCGTAGCCGGTGACGTAGGAGATGTTCAGCGCGTTGCGGCCCAGGATGTAGTCCATGCTCTGGACCGCGCCGTCCCGGTACTTGGCGGCGCCGGTGATGTCGTAGGCGGTGGCGAGGACGACGGCGTTGTTGAGGATCTGGTGGCTGGAGCCCCAGTCGTACTTGTCCCCCTCAGGGGCGTACGGCATGCCGTACGGGTGTGCCTTCAGGGTGGCCAGGTAGCGGTCGGCGCCCTGGACGACGGACCGGCGCACCTTGTCCCGGCCGGGCAGCTTGTTGGGCACCGTGGCGAGGTCCAGGCGTCCCGCCGCACCGGTGCGGGCCCAGTCGAAGCCGATGGGCTTGAAGAGGTCGGCCGTGTGGACCGGTGACTTCAGGACGTGGTCCTCGTACCGCTTCTCGCCCGTGGAGAGGTACAGCTCGGCCGCCGCCCAGTAGAAGTCGTCGCTGACGTCGGTGTCGGCGTAGGCGCCGCCGCCGATGCCGTCGCTCTCGGAGGCGTGGCGGTCGGGGTGGGCGAGCGCCGCCGAGAAGGCCTTGCGCGCGGCGGCCAGCGCCTTGGCGGCGAACGCCTTGTCGTAGGGCCGGTACAGGCGGGCCGCCTGGGCGGCCGTGGCGGCCAGGTTCAGGGTGGCGGCCGTGGACGGCGGGTGCAGTTCGCGCTTCTGCGGGTCGTCGTGGGGCATCAACGGCAGCCCGGTCCACTGTTCGTCGTGCATCTTGTGGTGGGCCATGCCGGCCAGCGGCTTGTCGTCGGGCACCTGCATCTTCAGCAGGAACTCCAGCTCCCAGCGGGCCTCGTCGAGGAGGTCGGGCACCTTGTTGCCGCTCTCCGGGATGGCGAGGGTGCCGTCGCCGAGACGGCCGGGGTCGCCGGTGCGGGCGTGCAGCGCGCGTTCGTAGGTGCTCAGCACCTCCCAGACGGAGATGCCGCCGTTGACGACGTACTTGCCGTGGTCGCCGGCGTCGTACCAGCCGCCGCTGACGTCGAGCGTGTAGTCGCAGACGCCGGGCTGGCAGGGCACCTTCGTGTCGCCCTGGTTGGGTGCCACGCCGACGTGACCGGCCGGGCGGCCGTAGCCGGGCCGCAGGTCGTCGCGTATCGCGATGCCGCTGCGCTGGGTGTAGTAGTACTTCGCCGAGTCCAGCCGGAGCCGCTCGTAGACGCTCGCGTCGATGTCGAAGGGGCGGCTGGTCTCGCCGTCGGCGGTGAGGGTGAAGCCGGTGCCCTTCACGCGGTACGCGCCGAAGTCGATCGAGTGGACGTTCTGCCCGGAGGAGGCGTCGACGCCGCGCGGCACGGTGGTGCCCCGGGCGACGACCGTCCCGCCGGAGTTCTTCAGCTGCCAGGGCAGCTTCGCCGTGGCGTCGGTCACCAGGGTGGCGTTCTTCGGCCCGGCGGGCAGGTACGCGACCTGGTTGACGCGGACCCGGGGCCCGGTGTCGGGCTCGTAGGGCTCCGGCGTCACCCCGCCCAGCAGCGACACGTCGTCCATGCAGAAGCGCCAGGGATCCGCGCTGCCGCCGAGCTGGAATCCGACCTGGCCCTGGGCGGTGTCGACGGGCGAGGTGAAGGTGTAGGAGTAGGTGTCGCCGGAGACGCTGAGCTGCGGCGTCGCCTCGTGGTAGGTGTCGTACGGCGACACCGACAGGCCCACGATCGCCCGCACCACGTGCCCGGCGGGGGTCCCGGTCGCGCTGAAGGAGAAGCGGTACGACTCGCCCTTCACGAGGGTGATGTCGTTCTGCCCGACGGCGGCGTCCCAGCGGTTGGTGGTGCCGCCGGGGACGTCGGCGCAGAGCCGGCCGTCGGACAGGCCGGCGGTGACGTTGCTGGTCGCCCACCAGGGGTCGGTGGTGGAGTCGAAGGTGCCGTTCCTGACCTGCTCGACCTCCTCGGCCCCGGCCGGTGCGGAGGGCAGTGCGGTGAGCGCGGTCGCCAGGAGGGCTGTCAGGGACAACAGGGCGGTTCTGCGTCGTTTCACGCCTGGGCTCCTCTGGGGAGGTGCGGGTGGCGCTCGCGATGGGAGCGCTCCCAGATGCGGACGCAGGCCATGGTTGTGGCAGATGTGACACCCCGTCAACGGTCCGGACAGGACTGGTCGTTCACCGCCCGTCCGGACCGTCGCGTCCCGGGCGGTCAGGCGGCCGGGGTCTCCAGCCGGCTGATGCGGATCGCGCCCCGGGCCTCGTCGGGGTGGCGGCTGGTCAGGGTGAGCCGGATGCGGGAGCCGCGCAGGGGCGCGAAGGTGATCACGGTCGGGGCGCCCGAGGCGGTGGCCCAGTCGATCGCGGTGTCCCGCGCGGCCCGCCACGCACGGCCGTCCCACACGGCCACCTCGATCGACGCGGGCAGGCTGTGCGTGGCGTCCACGGTGAAGGAGACGTCCACCCGGTCGAAGCCGCGGGTGCGCCCGTGGTCGACCGAGACCCAGTCCTCGGCGCGCGCCCCGTCGAACGCGGGCAGCAGGGCCGTGGCCTGCTTGAAGAAGCCGTTGGACCAGCCGGTGGCCGGGTCGCCGTCGAGCATGGCGGCGGGCAGGGTGTCCGGGCGGCCCGAGTAACTGGCGTCGGCGTGCGGAAGGTCCCGGGCCGCCGGGTGCTCCGGCCTGAACACCGGCGGCTCGGTCTCGGCCCGGTCGCGGGCCGGTGTGGCGCGGACGGCCGCCGTGCCCGCGCGCAGGCCGTCGGCCCGGGCCGTCACCGTCACCCGGCCCGGCCGGGTGCCGGCGCGGACGATGGCGAGGGCCTTGCCGTGGAAGGCGGTGCGGGTGCTCGCCTGGTAGCGCTCGGCGCTCTCCTGGCGGCCGTTGTCGAGTCCGGCGAGGGAGCCGTTCGCCACGTCGAAGGAGATCAGGTGCTCGGCGTCGGGCACCACGACACCGCGCCGGTCGACGACCTCGACGGTCACGAAGACCAGGGACCGGCCGTCGGCGGCGAGGGTCTCGCGGTCCGGGGTCAGGCGTATCGCGTGCGGGGCGCCGGCGGTCCGCAGCACGTCGGTGGCGACCACCCGGCCGTCCTGCCGCGCGACGGCCTTCAGCTCGCCCGGCGCGTAGGGCACCCTCCAGGTCAGGTGGAGCTTGCCGGCGCTGCCGTTCGGGCTGGTGTAGCTGCCCGGGTAGGGGCCGTCGGTGTAGGTCTTGTCGTCCTCGGTCGCCTCGGTCGTCTCCAGGTACGCGCGGCCGTCGACGGTCTTCTTGGTGTCGAACCGCCGGACGCCCAGGGACTTTCCGTTGAGGTACAGCTCGACGGTGTCGACGTTCGCGTACGCCCAGACCTCGACGGTGTCGCCCTCGGTGTGGTTCCAGGTCATCGGCAGCAGGTGGACCATCGGCCGCTCGGTCCACTGGCTCCGGAACAGGTAGTACATGTCCTTGGGGAAGCCCGCGGTGTCGACCGCGCCGAAGAAGGACGCCTTGACCGGGAAGACGTCGTACGGGGTGGGCTCGCCGAGGTAGTCGATGCCCGACCAGAGGAACTGCCCGGCGAACCACTTGCGGTCCCGGTCCTTCTTGTGGCCGTACTCGCCGCTCATGGTCCAGGAGGCGAGGTTGTTGTCGTAGGAGGAGGTCGAGCGTCTGCCGGGCGTGTGGTTCTCGCCGGTGTTGAGGTGCTCGGGCTCCTGGTAGGCGCCGCGGGTGGAGGTCTCGGAGGAGGACTCGGACTCGAAGAGGAACAGGTGCGGGTAGGCCGCGTGCAGCTGGTCCACCGACTTGGCGGTGTTGTAGTTCAGCCCGAGGCCGTCCAGCTTGGCGAGCATCAGGTCGGCGGCGGAGCCCTTGGCGGGCATGCGGCGGTACTTGTCGGAGCCGATGACCAGCGGTCGGGTGTCGTCGGCCGCCTTGATCGCGCCGATGATCCGGTCGGCCATGGCGAGGCCGGCGGTGGAGGTGGAGTCGGGGACCTCGTTGCCGATGGACCACATGAGCACGGCGGGCGAGTTGCGGGCGGCGAGCACCATCTCGGTGGCGTCCTTCTCGCCCCACTCGTCGAAGAAGCGGCCGTAGTCGTAGCGGTTCTTGCCGGTGCGCCAGCAGTCGAACGCCTCCACCAGCATGATGACGCCCAGCTCCTCGCAGACCTGGATCACCTCGGGCGCGGGCGGGTTGTGGGCGGTGCGCAGGGCGTTGACGCCCATGGACCGCATGATCTCGAGCTGGCGGCGGACCGCGTCGAGGCTCACGGCGGCGCCGAGCGCGCCCAGGTCGTGGTGGAGGTCGACGCCCTTGATCTTGTGGTGGCGGCCGTTGAGGAAGAAGCCCTCGTCCGGGTCGAAGCGGAAGGTGCGGATCCCGAAGACCGTGCGGTAGGTGTCGGTGGTCCGGCCCCCGGCGCGCAGCTGCGTGTGCAGCGTGTAGCGGTGCGGGGCGTCGATGTCCCACAGCAGCGGGCGCGGGACGGTGAGCTCGTGGGTCTCGGTGTGCTCGCCGGTGACGGCGGCCGTGGAGGAAGCGCGGGCGACCGTGCGGCCCTTCGGATCGACGATCCGGGAGACGACCTCGACGTCCGCGCCGGCGCCCGAGGCGTCGACGACCGAGGTGGCGACCCGTACGACGGCCCGCTCGCGGGAGACCTCGGGCGTGGTGACGCGAGTGCCCCAGCGGGCCACGTGCACCGGCTCGGTGATCACCAGGCGGGCCTCGCGGTAGATGCCGCTGCCCGAGTACCAGCGGCTGCTGGGGAGCCGGTTCTGCACCTTGACCGCGAGCACGTTCTCGGTGGTGCCGTCGGTGTGCACCAGGTCCGTGAGGTCGAGGGCGAAGCCCGTGTAGCCGTAGGGGTGGCGGCCGGCCTCCTTGCCGTTGCAGTGGACGACACAGTCCATGTAGACGCCGTCGAACTCCACCGAGATCCGCCGGCCGGCGAGGGCGGGCGGCAGGGTGAAGGCGAGGCGGTACCAGCCGAGGCCCCCGGGGAGGAAGCCGGTGCCGCTGGTGGTGCCGTGCTCGGTGGTGGGGGCCTGCTCGATGCTCCAGTCGTGCGGGACGGCGACCTCGCGCCATCCGGAGTCGTCGTACCCGGGCAGGGCGGCGTCGGCATACGCACCGGTCGGGTCGGTGATGCCGCCCGGGTCGACGAGCGCGAAGCGCCAGCCGTCGCGCAGGGGGACGGTGCGGCGGCCGGACGCGCCGCGCGCCTCCTCGGCGGCCCACGCCTCCGGCGGACCCAGCAGCGCTCCGGCCGCTGGGGCGGCGGCGGAGGCGAGCAGGACCGATCTGCGCGTGACCGACATGGCGGTTCTCCCTCATGAGGACTCAGAAGCAATCACAACCGACCGTGAACAAACAGATTCTGTCGATGCGTCACATGGGGCCGTCAAGAGTGCGGGAGCCGTCTTCTGCCCCGGAGGTCACATCGGCCGGATGTCCTCCTCGGTCCCGCGAGCCGGGCGGCCGGGGGGTTACCGGTCCACGCCGGGCGTGTACGGACTAGTCTGGAACTCAAGTGACCTCCCTGTTTACTGTGAGTGTCCGTATGGAGTGGCGACGATGAGCCCGGACGAGCCGTTCGACGATGGCGTGGCCGCCCGTGCCGTCATCGCCGCCGACGGCACGCTCACCGAGTGGAGCGAGGGGGCCCGCCGCCTGCTGGGTCACACGGCCCCCGAGGTCGTGGGCCGCCCGGCCGCCGAGCTGCTGGCCGACGGCGCGGACGCCCCGCCCGTGCCCCGGGACTCCCGCTGGAGCGGCACCCTCGCGCTGCGGCACCGCGACGGCCGCACGGTGCCCGTGTGGGTGCTCGCCCACCGCAGACCGCCGGACGGCCCGCAGACCACCGACTGGCTCGCCGTGTCCCCGCCGCTCGCGCCCGACCGGGAACTGCCGGAGGACCCGCTGGTGCGGGCGGCCCTCACCCAGTCGCCCTGCGCCACGATGATCTTCGACGACCGGCTCCGGCTGCGCGGCGTCAACGACGCCATGGCGGACCTCGTCGGACTGCCGGCCGACCGCCTGCGGGGTCTGAGGCCCACCGACATCGGCAGCCGGCCGCAGAACGCCGAGCTGGAGGAGTACCTGCGCCGGGTGCTGAGCACGGGCCGGCGCCAGGAGATGCAGACGTACATGAAGGCCAGCGGCGAGAGCCGGGGCGCGCACGCCTGGCTGGCCCGGATCGCCCCCCTCACCGACGACGCGGGGCGGGTGCGGGGCGTGTGCGTCACCGCCCACGACTTCACCGACCAGTACCGCTCACGGGAGCGGCTGCAACTGGTCAACGAGGCGAGCGTGCGCATCGGCACCACCCTCGACGTCACCCGTACGGCGCAGGAGCTGGCGGATGTGTGCGTCCCGGCGCTCGCCGACTTCGTCAGCGTCGACCTGCTCGACCCGCGCGAGCACGGCGGCGAGTCCGCGGAGCCGCCGGCGCCGCCCGTGAGCCTACGCCGGGCCGCCCACCGGTCGGTCAACCCGGGCAGCCCCGAGGCCGTCGCCAAGCCGGGCCAGGTGGACGTCTACCCGGAGCCCTCCCCGCAGGCCGCCTCGCTGGTCGCGGGCCACACGGTGGTGGCCTCCGGCTCGTCCGCCGAGCTGGAGCGGTGGCTCGCCTGGGACCCGGTCCGCTTCCGGCGGGTCCGGGAGTACGGCGTCCACTCGACGATGTCCGTCCCGCTCCAGGCCAGGGGCACGACCCTCGGGGTCGCCGTCTTCACCCGCTTCCGGCGCACGGAGCCCTTCACGGACGACGACGTGCTGCTGGCCGAAGAGGTCACGGCACGGGCCGCCGTCTGCATCGACAACGCGCGCCGCTACTCCCGCGAGCGCGAGACGACCCTCACCCTGCAGCGCAGCCTGCTGCCCCGGGTGCTGCCGCGCACCGCGGCGGTGGACGCGGCCTCCCGCTATCTGCCCGCGACCCGCTCCGGCGTGGGCGGCGACTGGTTCGACGTGATCCCGCTCTCCGGGATGCGGGTCGCCATGGTCGTCGGGGACGTCGTCGGCCACGGCATCCAGGCCTCGGCCACCATGGGCCGGCTGCGCACCGCCGTCCGTACCCTCGCCGACATCGACCTGGCCCCCGACGAGCTGCTCACCCACCTCGACGACCTGGTCGTGCGGCTGTCCCAGGAGTCGGGCAGCGACGCCGGCACCGGCGAAGTGGGCGCGACCTGCCTGTACGCGGTGTACGACCCGGTGTCGCGGCGCTGCACACTCGCCCGGGCCGGGCACCCGCCGCCCCTGCTCGTCCCGCCCGGCGGCCCCGCCCGGCAGCTCGACCTGCCCTCGGGCCCGCCGCTGGGGGTCGGGGGGCTGCCGTTCGAGTCGGCCGATGTGGAGCTGCGGGAGGGCAGTGTGCTGTCGTTCCACACGGACGGGCTGCTCGCCCACCGTGAGCGGGACGTCGAAGCGAGCCACCGCATGCTCCGCGAGGCCCTGTCGGCCCCCGCCGACTCCCTGGACGAGACCTGCGACCGCGTGCTGCACGCCCTGCTGCCGCCGGGCGGCTCCGCCGACGACGTCGCCCTGCTGCTGGCCCGCACCCGGGGCCTGCCGTCCTCCCAGGTGGCGACCTGGGACATCCCCGCCGACCCGGCGCTGGTGGCGCCCATCCGCAAGCAGGTCGTCGACCAGCTCGAACGGTGGGGGCTGCTGGAGGCCACGTTCACCGCCGAGCTGGTGGTGAGCGAACTGGTCACCAACGCCATCCGCTACGGCGCCCCGCCCATCCGGCTCCGGCTGATCCACGACGCGTCCACGCTCATCTGCGAGGTCTCCGACACCAACCACACGGCGCCGCACCTGCGCCGGGCCAAGACCTGGGACGAGGGCGGCCGGGGCCTGCTCCTGGTCGCCCAGCTGACGCAGCGCTGGGGCAGCAGGCACACGGCCGAGGGCAAGACGATCTGGGCCGAGCTGGCGCTGCTCGACGAGGTGTGAGACCGGCGGGGCCGTGGCGGGGCTCTTACCTGCACCTGGTTTCATGGGCGGGCTCGGCCTGATCACGTCCCGGAGGACCCCGCCCTGAACACCCCGCTCGCCGAAGTCCTGTCCGTGACGCTGCTGGTCGCCGTGCTGGCCTTTGCCGTCGCCCGCCCCAAGGGCCTGCCCGAGGCCGTGCTGGCGGTTCCCGCCGCCGGGCTCGCGGTCGCCGTCGGAGTGATCTCGCCGGACCACGCCTGGGAGGAGATCCAGCGGCTGGCTCCGGTGGTCGGTTTCCTCGCGGCCGTCCTGGTGCTCGCCCACTTCTGCGATGTCGAGGGGCTGTTCTCGGCGTGCGGGGCGTGGACGGCCCGCTGGGCCGCGGGGCGCCCGGAGCGGCTGCTGATCGCGGTGTTCGCGCTGGCCTCCGTCGTCACGGCCGTGCTCAGCCTGGACGCCACGGTCGTCCTGCTGACCCCGGTGGTGATCGCCACCGCGGCCCGGATGGGCGTCGAGGCCCGGCCGCACCTCTACGCCTGCGCCCATCTGTCGAACACCGCCTCGCTGCTGCTGCCGGTCTCCAACCTGACGAACCTGCTGGCGTTCACGGCCAGCGGGCTGAGCTTCACCCGGTTCGCGGCGTTGATGGCGCTGCCCTGGCTGGTGGCCGTCGGCGCCGAGTACCTGGTGTTCCGGCGGTTCTTCGACCGGGAACTGGCGGTCCCGCTCGCCTCCCCCGAGACGGCGCGGCCGCCCGAGCTGCCGCTGTTCGCACTGATCACCGTGGGCTGCACGCTCGCCGGGTTCGTCGTGGCCTCCGCCCTCGGGATCGCCCCGGCGTGGGCCGCCCTGGCCGGCGCGGTGGTGCTGGCCGGGCGGGCGCTGCTGCGGCGGCGGGCCACCCCGCTGACGGTGGTGCGGTCGGCGGCCCCGGGCTTCCTCGCGTTCGTGCTCGCGCTCGGCGTCGTCGTGCGCGCGGTCGTCGACCACGGGCTCGCCGACGCGCTCCACCGTGTGCTGCCGGACGGCTCGGGCCTGCTCGCGCTGCTGGGCGTGGCCGCGCTGGCGGCCGTCCTGGCGAACCTGATCAACAACCTGCCCGCGGTGCTGGTGCTGCTGCCGCTGACCGCCGGGGCCGGTCCGGGTGCCGTGCTGGCGGTGCTGCTCGGCGTGAACATCGGCCCCAACCTGACCTACGCCGGATCGTTGGCGACCCTGCTGTGGCGGCGGATCGCGCAGCAGCACGGGCACCGCGTCGGCCTCGGGGAGTTCACCCGGCTCGGGCTGCTCGCGGTACCGGCGGCGCTGGTGCCGGCCGTGGTGGCGCTGTGGCTGTCCCTGCGCGTCCTCGGCGGCTGATCCGCGCGCCGCGTCAGCGGCGGCCGCCTCCGCCGTAGCCGCCGTACCCGTAGCCGCCGTATCCGTACCCGGGGTAGCCGTACCCCGGGTAGCCGTAGCCGGGGTAGCCGTACCCGTCGTCCGCGTCGCAGGGGTGGCCGTAGCGGTAGCACTCCGGGGCGTCGGGGGCCTGGCCGGTCGGTGCCGGCCGTGACGTCGACGGGGTGGCGGACGGGGTCGGTGTGGGCTCGGGCGTCCTGGTCGGAGTCGGGGTCGGGGTCGGGGTGGGCGTCGGGCGCGGGGGCGGAGCGGGGGCGTCCCAGGTGACGGCCTCCATCTGGAGGTCGGCCTTGGAGGTGTCGACGGCCCAGCGCTGGACCTCGTCGTCCGCCCGGGCCTTGAGGACCAGGGCCCCCGAACCGTCGGTCGCGGCCGGCGCCAGGGCGAGATCCTGGTTCCAGCGGGGCACCAGGGCGCCCTGGAGGGTGAAGTCGTAGCGGACGTTCCTGCTGTCCGGCTGGGACGCGCCCGTGCAGGGGGCCAACCGGACGGAGTAGCCGAGGCGGGAGTCCAGGCAGAGGTCGGGGGCGGCGCCGTTGCGCAGCAGCCCGTCGGTCTCGTACGTCCACTGCTGGGCGGCGCCGGACGAGCAGGGGGTGAGCACCGCCTCCGCGTCCTCGACGGCCTTCTTGCCCTCGATGCCGACGCACAGGCCCGAGGAGACGTTGTGCAGCCGGCCGCGCAGGGCGCCCTTCTCGGCGTCGCCCGCCCCGGCCCAGGACGGGTCGCCGGCCGGCTCGCCCGTGTCGGCGCCGGGTGCTTCCGAGGGCCGGTCCGCGCCCGCCGACGGGGCGCCGTCCCCGGAGTTGCCGGTGGACCACAGGACCAGCGGGAGGACGACCAGGCCGCTGACGGTCAGGATGCCGGCGGTCAGGTTGCGGCGCCGGGCGGCGCGGCGGGCCGCCTTGTGGGCGGATCTGCTGCGGGCGGCGCGGGGGCCTTCGGAGCGGCTGCCCGGGGACGCGGCGACGGGCGGGGTGGAGCGGCTCTCGAAAGCCGGGGCCGGGGCGTGGGCCTGGGCCTGGTGGAGTCCTGTCCCGCCCTCGGCCGTGTTCATGCCGTGGGCGCCGGGGCCGGCCGGCGGGGTGGGCGCGGTGCTGTCGGGGCCGGTGAACGATTCGCCGACACCGACGGCGAGGGCGACGGGGTCCGGGAAGGTCTGCCGCCCGGCACCGGCCGGTGCGGTGGGTGTCTCACCGGCCGTGCTCCCGGTCCCGGGCTCACCGGCCATGCCCCCGGCCCCGGGCACGGCGGGCGCCGCGGCCTCGCCCGGCACGCCCTCGGCGTAGTCCCGGCCGCCCCAGCCCAGCACCGCCTCCGCGAGGGCGACGCCGAGCCCGTGGTTGAACCGGCCGAGCTGGTCGGCGGCGGCGCTGCAGTGCCCGCAGCCCTCGATATGCGCGCGTAGATCCGGGTCGATGCCGGCACCTCCGCGCCGGTACGTCACGTCGAGCAGCCGGAGGTAGCGCCGGCACTCCTCGTCGGGGGCGAGTTCGCGGTGCAGCTGGAGGCACTCCTCGCGCAGCCGGTCGCGGGCCCGGCCCAGTTCGACGCGCGCGCCCTCCTCGTCCAGGCCGAGCAGCCCGGCGGGAGCGGTGAGCGGCTCGGCCTCGACCTCGACGTGCCAGAGCAGGCAGCGGGCGGACTGAGGCAGCCGCTGGAACGCCCCGGAGAGCAGGCGCCGGTTCTGCGGCGGCAGCAACCGGGCGGCCGGCCGCTCCCCCTCGCCGGTTCCGGTCAGCAGGTCCGGGTGGAGCATGTCGCGTCGGTGGTCGCCGGCCCACTCGGCCGCGATACGCCGGACGGTGACCAGCAGATGGGGCCGCCAGGCGGAGGTCGGGCCGTTCTGGCGCAGGGTCTCGCCGAAGAGACGGGTGAATGCGGCGGTGGTGAGAATTCCCGCGGAACGCGAACCGTCGGTGCACAGCCGGGCGTAGGCGAAGCCCGCCTCCCAGTGCCGGTCCAGCAGTTCGCCGACGGGCTGGAGCGCGGGGGTCGCTCCCGTCCACTTCCTCAGCTCGGCGCTCAGCTCCTCGTCCGTCGCGCCGGGCCCGCGGGCCGGGGCCGGGGAATTCGACGGGCCTGCGTCATTCACGCTGCATTCCTCTCAAGGACATGCGAAGAAAAGTCCATACCAAGGGGTATGCCGGCTGATGGCCTCGCGCATACAGAAGAAAGGTGTGTTGTACGCACACCGACAAGGCACACCTTTGCACAGGTCAACGACGGGGAACAAGAGATCTCACGGTTTCGTGCATTGCGTACGCGGCAACCGCCTTTTGACAAAATGTCAATCAGCGGAGCGAAAGGGATTTCCGTGCTGTCCCCGGTTTCAGTGCCGAGTTCGGTACGCGCCGGGCGGTATCCCGTAGCGCTCGCGGAAGACGCGGTTGAAGTGGAACGGGCTGGCGAAACCCGAGGCCGCCGCGACGCGTTCCACGGGCAGGTCGGTGCCCTCCAGGAGCCGGGCGGCGTGGCGGAGCCGGGCCTCGCGCAGGGCGCGCATGGGCGACTGGCCGAGCTGCCGGCTGAAGAGGTGGGCGAACCGGGACGGCGACAGGGCGACGTCCTCGGCGAGCGAGCGGACGGTGTGCGGTGCGCCGGGGTCGGCGTCGATCAGCTCCCGCGCCCGGCTGATCCGGGGGTCGAGGCCGGGCCGGGGCGCCGCCGGCCGGGTCCCCGCGGTCGTGAGCAGGACGATCTCCTCCAGGGCGCACAGGGCCAGTTCACGGGCCGCGCTGCCGTGCGCGACGGCGACCAGCCCGTCCGGGCTCCCGGGCGCAGCGCCCTGGCCGTCCGAGGCCACAGGCGCAGCGCCCTGCCCGTCCGAGGCCGCAGGCGCCGCAACCTGCCGGTCCGGGCTCACGGGCGCGGGGGGCGTGCCAGTTCCGGTCCAGCGGGCGTCGGCGTGCATCCGCCGGAAGGCCGCCTCGACGCGGTCGTGCACTCCGGCCGGGGTGGCGGTGACCACGTACACCCCGTCGCCCCTGTCGTACGGCCGCAGCCACGCGGCCCACGACGTGCGGGCCTGGCAGTGGGCCCACCAGAAGCGCCAGTGCCGGGCGCCGGGCTCGACCGTGTAGCCGTGCGGGACGCCCGGGGCGAGCACGACCAGGTCGCCGGCACCGGCCGGGGTCCGGGCGCCGCCCTGCCACAGCTGTCCGCGCCCCGCCGTGGTCCAGGTGAAGAGCCAGCTGGCCGAACCGCGCGGCCGGCTGACGCCGTAGCCGGGCGGCTGGTCGAAGTGGCCGAGCACGACCAGGCCGGGCGGCGGCGCCGGGTCCCCGCCGGCCCCGCTGTCAGCAGTGCCGGGCAATCCCACAGCACGCACGGGCATCCTCCTCGACGGCTGGGCAGCCTAGCGTTCCGGACCGAGGACACCGGACCGAGGAGTGCGTTCATGACAGTCACGGGCAACGGCGCCGCCGGCGCTTCCATCCTGGACCCCGCCGGCCTCCGGCGGTACCGGGAGGGTTTCGAGGAGGACGGTTTCACGGTCGTGCGCGGGCTCTTCGGGGCCGACGAGATCGGCCGGCTGTGCGACGAGTTCACGGCGCTGCGGGCCGCGGGCCCGGTGCCCGGGCACTTCCAGCCGCGTGCGGCCGCCGGACCCGGCGCCGATCCGCTGCACGTGTGGCCGCGGGTGATGCATCCGCACGAGATCAACGACTACGCGCGCGAGGTCCTGCTGGACGCCCGGCTCCGGACGGTTCTGGAGGTGCTGCTCGGCGAGGAGGTGCTGGCCGCGCAGAGCATGTTCTACTTCAAGCCGCCGGGTGCCCGGGGGCAGGCGCTGCACCAGGACAACTTCTACCTGCGGGTGGAGCCGGGCACGTGTGTCGCGGCGTGGGTGGCCTGCGATGTGATCGACCGGGAGAACGGCGGGCTGGAGGTCGTGCCGGGCACCCACCGGATGGACCTGTTCTGCCCGGAACTCGCCGACTCGGACGTGTCCTTCGCGCGCGAGTACGTCGCGCCGCCGCCCGGGCTGGAGCCCGTGCCCGTGGACATGCGGCCGGGGGACGTGCTGTTCTTCAACGGCAGCCTGGTGCACGGCTCGCAGCCGAACCGTTCGGCGGATCGCTTCCGGCGGTCGTTCATCGGGCACTACGTGGGGCGGTCGGCCGAGCGGATCGGGGAGTTCTACCGCACGCTGACGATGAGCGGGACGAGGGTCGTCCTGCCGGAGAGCGAGGGCGCGGGCCCCTGCGGAACCGAGTTCGCGCCGCAGGGACCCCACTGATCCGCGGTCCGCGCCCCGGGGCGGTTCAGTGCCCGGCGATGGGATGCGCCGTGTAGGGGCGCTCCAGCTCCTCCAGTTCCTTGTCGCTCAGCCGGAGCTCCACGGCGGCCACGGCGTCCTCCAGGTGCCGCGGCTTGGACGCGCCGACGATCGGGGACGTCACCGTGGACTGGTGCAGGAGCCAGGCCAGGGCGACCTGGGCGCGCGGCACTCCGCGTTCCTCGGCGATGCGGGTGACCGCCTCGACGATGGTGCGGTCGCCCTCCTGGTACAGGTTGCTGCCGAAGGTGTCGGTGGCGCTGCGCTCGGTCGTGGCGTCCCAGTCGCGGGTGAGGCGGCCGCGGGCGAGCGGGCTCCAGGGCAGCACGCCCACGCCCTGGTCCGCGCAGAGGGGGAGCATCTCGCGCTCCTCCTCGCGGTAGATCAGGTTGTAGTGGTTCTGCATGGAGACGAAGCGGGTCCAGCCGTTCAGCCGGGCGGTGTACTGCATCTTGGAGAACTGCCAGGCGTACATCGAACTCGCCCCGATGTAGCGGACCTTGCCGGCCTTGACTACGTCGTGCAGGGCCTCCATCGTCTCCTCGACGGGGGTGTGCGGGTCGAAGCGGTGGATCTGGTAGAGGTCGACGTAGTCGGTGCCGAGGCGGGCGAGGCTCCGGTCGAGCTCGGTCATGATCGCTTTGCGGGACAGTCCGCCGCCGTTCGGCCCGGGGCGCATCGGGTAGTGCACCTTCGTCGCGAGCACGATCTCGTCGCGCCGGGCGAAGTCGCGCAGGGCCCGGCCGACGATCTCCTCGCTGGTGCCGTCGGAGTAGACGTTGGCCGTGTCGAAGAAGGTGATCCCCGCCTCGACCGCCTGCCGGATCAGCGGGCGGGAGGCGTCCTCGTCCAGGGTCCACTCGTGCCGGCCGCGGTCGGGCAGCCCGTAGGTCATGCACCCCAGACAGATCCGCGAGACGTCCAGGCCCGTCGAACCGAGCTTCACGTACTGCATCGTTGCTGCTCCTGCCTTCGGGAGGGTTACCAGGGGAGCGTACGTGCTCGTGTGCACTCGAAGGCGAGGCGGGCGGGACGGGCTGACGGGCCGTCAGTGTTGCTGCCCCCAGGTGACCGCCCGGCGTGGGAGCGGCGGGGCGGCGCGCCCACTGCCGCATCCTCGGCGCAGGTGGCCGGTGCCGGGCCGGCCGGTGGCTCACGGGAGGCCGCGTGGCGGCACGACGGAGGACTCTGAGGATCCTGACCGGGGCGGCCGCGGTGTCCCTCGCCCTCGCCTCGGCCGGCTGGAGCCGGCCGGTCCCGCCGCGGCCCGAGGTCAGGTCCCCGGCACCGGCCGCGGACGGGCCGGCGACGCTCTGCGTGCCCGCGGGCGTCCTGCGCGGCGAGCGGGGCGAGCGGGCGGCCGTCAGCCTGTGCGCGGGCAGCGGCACCCCGGTGATGGCACTCTCGGCCTCCGCGACCTGCCGCCGCCCCGGGACGTCCGTGCGGTACGCCTGCCTGACCTCCGGCAGTTGGACCGCCGAGCGCGACGGCGCGACCGTCGCCTCCGGGACGCTGCCCGGCTCGCAGCCGTACCCGGGCCCGGGGACCTACGACGTCACCGCCGCCGTGCGTGTCCGCTCGACACCGGCCGGTGTGGACCTGCGCGGCACGGTCCGGGCCACGCTCACCCTGACCGCGCCGAGGCAACGGCCCACCCACCGCGTCGAGGTGGACCGGCGGAGCCTGCGCCCCGGGACCACGACCACGCTGACGTACACCGTGTACCGCGACAGCGAACAGGGCGACGGCAGCGCTCGGTTCGGGCTGATCGGCGAGGAGACCACGAGGGTGCGGATCAGCACGGCCGACAGCCGGTGCGTCAACCCGCTGGTCGGCCGGGCGCCCGCACGGGAGCGGCTGACGCACTCCGTGGACTGTGCGCTCACCGACCTCCAGCCGGGCCGTCCCGCCACCGTGCGGGTCCGGGTCGCTCTGGCATCGGCCTGCTCGACGGTCGTCTCGAAGCTGGGCTACTGGATACCGCGCGGGCAGGCGCTGTACACCGGCGGCATGGTGGAGGGGCCGACGGTCGGCTGCGACTGACCCTGCCGCACGGCCCGCCCGCGGGGCCCGCCCGGTCAGTCGCGCTCGATGAGGTCCAGCGCCCGCTCCCACCCGAACTCCGGCCGCCCGCCGTCCGCCGCCGGCTCCCCGGCGTACGGCTCGCCGAACCGTACGCCCATCCCCCGCAGCCGTTCGAGGCTGTCGCGGTAGGCGGGGTGGGCGGCCAGCGCGTCGGCCACGCACGGCAGGACCGCGATCGGCACACCGAGGCCGACCGCCTCGCAGAGGGTGCCCAGGGCGAGGGTGTCGGCGATGCCGGCCGCCCATTTGTTGACGGTGTTGAAGGTGGCGGGCGCGACGGCCACGGCGTCGGGCGCCGGGAACGGGCGCGGCTCGCCCGGGGTGCGCCAGGCGGACCGGATCGGGCGGCCCGTCCGGGATGCGACGGCGGCGGTGTCGAAGAAGCCGTTCGCGGCGACCGGCGTCGCGATGACGCCCACCTCCCAGTCCCGTTCCTGCGCGGCGGTGATCAGCCGTCCGACGTCCGCGGCGATGCCGGCGGCGCAGACGACGACGTAGAGGAAGGGCTTGCGGGCGGCGGCCTGTCGGGTCATCCGGGAAACCCTAGCCACTCCCCCGGCTCACCGGACGGGGAAGGTGTCTCCGCGTTCGGACTGCGGCCGGGGGCCGTGGATGCGGCGCTCCCGTTCCTCGATCGGCACGTCGTTGATGCTGGCCTCGCGGCGGGACATGAGGCCGTGCTCGTCGAACTCCCACAGTTCGTTGCCGTAGGAGCGCCACCACTGCCCGTCGGCGTCCCGGCACTCGTACTGGAAGCGGACGGCGATGCGGTTGCCGTCGAAGGCCCACAGGTCCTTGCGCAGCGCGTACTCCCGCTCGCGCTCCCACTTGCGGGTCAGGAACTCGACGATCGCGGCCCGGCCGGTGACGAAGGTGTCGCGGTTGCGCCAGACGGAGTCCTCCGTGTAGGCGAGGGCGACCCGGTGCGGGTCGCGGGTGTTCCAGGCGTCCTCGGCGGCCTGGACCTTGCGCGCGGCACTCTCCTGGGTGAACGGCGGCAGCGGTGGGCGGTCGGTCATGGATCCTCCCCGGTCAGCGATGGAGAACGAGCGTTCTCCACGGTGGCTGCTACGGTAGGAGAACGCTCGTTCTCGCGTCAAGGAGGGGTCGTTCATGGACCGTGCGGTGGCCCGGGAGCGGGCCCTGGACGCCGCCGAGGAGCTGTTCTACGGGCGGGGCGTGCAGTCCGTCGGCATGGACGACGTCCGCGGCGCGTCCGGGGTCTCGCTCAAGCGGCTCTACCAGTTGTTCCCGGCGAAGGAGCAGCTGGTGGAGGCGTATCTGGAGCGGCGGGACGCGCGCTGGCGCGGGCGGCTGGCCGCGTACGTGGAGCGGCACGGGGAGCCCGAGGAGCGGATCCTTGCCGTGTTCGACTGGCTGGGCCGGTGGTTCGGCGAGCCGGACTTCCGCGGCTGCGCGTGGATCAACGCGTACGGCGAGCTGGGCGCCACGTCCGCGCGGGTGGCCGGCCAAGTGCGGGCGCACAAGCGGGCCTTCCGGGAGTACCTGGACTCCCTCGTCGGCGCGGCGGGGCTGCCCGCCGCGCTGGGCGGGCAGCTGTTCCTGCTGGCCGAGGGTGCGATGGTCACGGCGGGCGTCACCGGGAGCGCCGGGCCCGCCGCCGAGGCGCGGGAGGCGGCCCGGCTGCTCCTGCGCGCCGCCGCGTGAGGCAGGCCGTCAGCCGACGGTCTCGGAGACGGTGATGGCGCTCACCGGGCAGGCCCGGGCCGCCTCCCGCAGCAGCGGGCTGCCGCCGCCGTCCTCCCGTCCGGGCAGCACGGTGCTGTAGCCGTCGTCGTCCTGGGTGAACACGTCCGGGGCGGTCAGGGCGCACTGGCCCGCGCCGATGCAGAGGTCCTTGTCGATGTCGATGCGCATGTCCCGAAGCCTCTTACCAGGTCACGGGGAGTTCCAGCATCCCCTGGATCGTGTCGCCCGGTTTGAAGGGGATCTGCTCGGCCGGGGCGGCCAGACGCAGGCCGGGCAGCCGGTCGAAGAGGGTGCGCAGGGCGATCTCCAGTTCGGCGCGGGCGAGGTTCTGGCCGAGGCACTGGTGGATGCCGAAGCCGAACGCGACGTGGTGACGGGCGGGGCGGTTCCAGTCGAGCGTGTCCGGCTCGGGGTAGACGCTCTCGTCGCGGTTGATGACGGAGGTCGCGAAGACCACGCCGTCCCCCGCGCGGATGGTCGTGCCGGCCACCTCGATGTCCTCGACGGCGAGGCGCAGCAGGCCGTCCGCGATGGACAGCATCCGCATCAGCTCCTCGACGGCGGTCGGCACCAGCTCCGGGTCGGCGCGCAGCTCGGCGAGCCGCTCGGGGTGCTGGAGCAGGGTGAAGGTGCCGAGCGAGATCATGTTGGCGGTCGTCTCGTGGCCCGCCACCAGCAGGATGAGGGCCAGGGCGATCAGGCCCTCGCGGTCGAGCTCGCCGTCGCGCAGCTGCCGCTGGACCAGGTCGTCCAGCAGGCCGGTGCCGGGATCGGACTGCTTGCGGTCGATCAGTTCGCCGAAGTACGCCTCCAGCCGGTCCCGGGCGTCCATCACGTCGGCGGTCTCCGGGCCGCGCAGCAGCCGGCGCGACTGGTGCTCGAAGAAGTCGTGGTCGGCGTACGGGACGCCGAGCAGGGCGCAGATCACCATGGACGGCACCGGCAGCGCGAAGGCGCTCACCAGGTCGGCGGGCGGCCCCTGGGCGATCATCGCGTCGAGTCGCTCGTCCACGATCTGCTGGATGCGTGGCCGGAGTTCGACGGCCCGCTTGAGGGTGAAGTCCCCGACGACCATGCGCCGCTGGGTGCGGTGCTCGGGGTCGTCGACGCCCAGCAGGGCGGTGCGGCGGTTCCGGATCCCGGCGAAGCGCTTGGTGGGGGCGGGGAAGCCGGGGCGGTCCCGGTTGGACGACAGGCGCGGGTCGGCCAGCAGCGCCCGGGCGGTCGCGTGCCCGGTCACGAGCCAGGCCTCGCGGCCGTCGAAAAGGGTGATCCGGGTCAGGGGACGCTCGGCGCGCAGTGGCTCGTAGGCGGTGGGCGGGTGGAAGGGGCAGGTGCGGCTCTGAGGGAAGGCGACGGGTTCGGCGGGTGCGGTCGTGTCCGTCATGAAGACCTCGCAGACGAAGTGTGCGTCGTGCCGATCTTCATTAGATGCCCCAGGCACCTATGGAGCGACGTGAAGTTCGGCCAGATCGGTGCTGACGTGCAACTTGGCCGGGGAATGCCGTCTTCCTGTTCGAGCCGGATCCAAAACCGGTTGTGGACGGGGCGGGGCAGGGGTCAGGATCCGGCCATGCCTGCCTTCGATGCCCGTCTGTCGCTTTCCGCCGCCGCTTGCGCCGCGCGCCGACAGCAGCCGTCCGGCCGCCGTGGAGGTCCGACCGCGCCGCGGTCATGACCGCGGCGCTCCTCGACGGGCTGCTCGCCGGGTACGGCATCGCCGTCCCCGTGGGCGCCGTCGGCGCCTATCTCGTCTCCCTGACCGCCCGCACGTCCCTGCGCACCGGTGTCTGCGCCGCACTCGGCGTCGCGACCGCCGACGGGCTGTACGCCCTCGCGGCCACGCTCGGCGGGACGGCCCTGGCCACCGCGCTGCGGCCGGTGCTCGGGCCGCTGCGGTGGGTGTGTGTGCTGGTGCTGCTCGCGCTGGCGGTGTGGGGCGCGGTCGGCGCGCTGCGCGCGTACCGCGGCCACC
Source organism: Streptomyces olindensis (assembly GCF_040645895.1). Taxonomy (NCBI): domain Bacteria; kingdom Bacillati; phylum Actinomycetota; class Actinomycetes; order Kitasatosporales; family Streptomycetaceae; genus Streptomyces; species Streptomyces olindensis. Next base: position 69,093 of record NZ_JBEYZD010000010.1, read on the forward strand.
GGCCCGCCGGCCGGACGGCCTCCGCTCCCCCGCGTCCGGCCCGGGCGTTCTGGGGGCTGCTCGGCATCACCCTGCTCAACCCCACCACCGTGATCTACTTCGCGGCACTCGTGCTCGGCTCCCGGGCCACGGGTCAGGCCGGGGCACTGGAGCAGGGCGTGTTCGTGCTGGCCGCCTTCGCGGCCTCGGCGAGCTGGCAGGTGCTGCTCGCCGGGGGCGGTGCGCTGCTGGGCCGGGCGCTGACGGGACGTCGGGGCCGGTTGGTGACGGGGCTCGTCGCGAGCGGGGTGATGACGGCGCTGGCCGTGCGGATGGCGGTGGCGCCGGGGTGAGACGGCGTGGCCGGGATCCGTCGCGGTGCGGATGATTCGCGGGCCCACGGGTGTTGTAGGCGGCAGTCAGTCAGTCGTGGACACGGCGAGAGGACGGATGCCATGCCTCTTGAGGGCGAGTACGAACCCAGCCCGACGCAGTGGGTGCGCCGGCAGGTGGAGCTGTACGAGAGTTCCGGCGGTACCCAGGGGACGACCCTGCAGGGCTCCGGCATGCCGGTGGTGGTGCTGACCTCACGGGGCGCCAGGAGCGGGAAGCTGCGCAAGAACCCGGTGATGCGGGTGGAGCACGAGGGGCGGTACGCCGCGGTGGCCTCCCTCGGCGGGGCGCCGAAGCACCCGGTCTGGTACTTCAACCTCAAGTCCGACCCGCGCGTGGAACTCCAGGACGGGCCGGTCAAGCGGGACATGACGGCCCGTGAGGTCACGGGCGCGGAGAAGGCCGAGTGGTGGGAGCGTGCGGTCGCGGCGTATCCGGCGTACGCCGAGTACCAGAAGAAGACGGACCGCGAGATCCCGGTGTTCGTCCTGGAGCCGGCCGAGGACGACTGAGGTCCGGGACGAGCGGTCGGTGCATCGGCCCGGTGCCGTGGGACGGCGGCGGGCCGGTGGCGTGGTGGGCGCGGGCGGTGATCTCGTGATGATCTCCGCGGTGATCCCCGCGGTGATCGAGACGGCCGGCCCGGCCGCGCCCACCGCGACCGGGCTCGACGTCGGTGCCCGCAGGAAGGCGGGGGTTATGGGGGGTACAAACTCGACCTCCCTGCCGGCGGGACGGTGGCTACCGTGGACGGCATGGACCCGCGCCCCGACCACCGCACCGACCACCGCACCGAGATCCGCGGTTTCCTCGCCAGCCGCCGCGCGAAGATCACCCCGGAACAGGCCGGGCTGCCCACCAGCGGCCGGCGCCGGGTGCCCGGGCTGCGGCGCGAGGAGGTCGCCGTGCTCGCCGGGGTGAGCACCGAGTGGTACACCCGCCTGGAGAAGGGCCACATCAGTGGCGTCTCCGAGGACGTGCTCGCCGCGGTCGCCCAGGCGCTGCAACTGGACGAGGACGAACGCACCTACCTGTTCGACCTGGCCCGAGCCGCCCGCCCCGCCGCACGCACCCCGTCCCGCCGCAAGGACGTCGCCGTCCCGCCCCGCATCCAGTGGCTGCTCGACTCGATGACGCTGTCCTCCGCGTTCGTGCGCAACGGCCGCCAGGACGTCATCGCCCACAACGCGCTCGCCCGGGCCCTGCACTCGCCGGTCTTCGACAGCCCCACCACCGACAAGCACGGCCGTCCCAACATCGCCCGGTACATCTTCCTCGACCCCGGCGCGCGGGACTTCTTCGTCGACTGGGACGCCGCCACCGTGGCCACCACCGCGCTGCTGCGCGCCGAGGCCGGGCGGGAACCGCACGACCGGGTCCTGCGCGAGCTGATCGGCGAACTGTCCACGCTCAGCCCCGAGTTCCGCAGCCAGTGGGCCGTCCACGACGTCCGCATCCGTCACGAGGGCGCCAAACGGTTGCGGCACCCCGAGGTCGGTGAGCTGGACCTGTGGTATCAGTCCCTCGATCTGCCGCTGTCCCGCCGGGCCGTTCACGACCTGACCGTCTACACCGCCGAACCGGGCAGCACCTCGGAGGAGCGCCTCAGGCTCCTCGCCAGCCTGGGTGCCACCCGGTCCCGGGCGACGGAGCCCGACCAGCTCCGCTAGCCCCGACCAGCTCCGCTAGCCCCGGTCGGCGCCGGCGGTCGCCGAACGGGTGATGCTTCCCGGCTGCGGAAAAAATTTCTTCGGCCGGGGTGCATGAACCGTCCTCGGCGGGGCACGCGTGGGTCAGGCCCCGCCGCGCTCCCCCGTCGCGGCGGGGCTTTCCGCTGCCTCGCGCGCGGGGCGGTCCGTGACGTCGAGGAAGATCTGGTCGGCCTCGGGCACCGTCCTCGCGATGGAGCGCTTGATGCGCACGGCGACCTCCTCGACCCGCTCGCTGTCCAGGCCCGGCATCAGGTCGACCCGGGCCGCGACCAGGGCCGAGTCGAGGCCCGTCTTCATCGTGAACAGCGCCTCCACGCTGTCGATCTCGGGCTGCGCCCGCAGCAGGGCCTGGATCCGTCCGCTCGCCTCCGGGTCGGCCGCCTCGCCGATCAGCTGGTCGCGGGCGTCGCGGCCCAGCCGGTAGGCGACGTAGACCAGCAGCGCCCCGATCGCCAGGGAGGCGGCCGCCTCCCACACCACCTGGCCGGTGACCATGTGCAGCGCCATGCCCGCGATGGCCAGCGTGACCCCGAGCACCGCCGTGCCGTCCTCGGCGACGACCGTCCGCAGGGCCGGGTCCCGCAGCCCCTCGCGTCCGCCGCCCTGCCGGCGCACCTGGTACAGCGCCCGCAGCAGGGAAGCGCCCTCCGCGAGGAGGGCGATGCCGAGCACGACCAGGCCGGCGACGTAGCCGTCGAGCCCCTCCTGTGCTCCTCCCGTGAGGGCTTCGAAGCCCTGGAAGAAGGAGAAGCAGCCCCCCATCACGAAGATGCCGACGGCCGCGAGGAGCGACCAGAAGAACCGCTCCTTGCCGTAGCCGAAGGGGTGGCGCCGGTCGGCGGGGCGACGGCTGCGGCGCAGGGCCGCCAGTAAGAACACCTCGTTCAGGCTGTCGGCCATCGAATGGGCCGCCTCCGACAGCAGGGCGGGCGATGCGGCGGCCAGACCGCCGACGGCTTTGGCGGCCGCTATCACCAGATTGGCCGCGAGCGCCACCAGCACGGTGACGCGTGTCCTCCGATCAGATCCTTCTTCAGTCACCCCCGCCGATTGCCCCGGTCGGCGGTGCTCACACCGTGCCGTCCGCGGAAAACGGGGAACGCGTTCACCAGGGCACACGCACGACCAGCAGGTCACACGTACGGCAAGGAGGTCTTCCCCATGAGCCGCGACGACGGCGACGGCGGCAACAGCGCCTACGGAAAGAGGACGTTCAAGCGGTCCAAGGCGCACTTCACGGACCGGATCACGGAGGACGGCCGGGACGGCTGGCCGGTGGAGGCCGGCCGCTACCGCCTGGTCGTCAGCCGGGCCTGCCCGTGGGCGAGCCGGTCGCTGGTCTCCCGGCGGCTGCTCGGCCTGGAGGACGCGCTGTCGCTGGCCGTCGCCGACCCGATCCAGGACGACCGCAGCTGGCGCTTCACCCTGGACGAGGACGGCCGCGACCCGGTCCTCGGCATCCGCTGGCTGAGTGAGGCGTACGACCGGCGGGAGACGGACTATCCGGGCGGGGTCAGCGTGCCGGCCGTCGTGGACGTGCCCAGCGGGAAGCTGGTCACCAACGACTACCAGCAGCTCACGCTCGACCTCGCGACCGAGTGGACGGCCCTGCACCGCGAGGGGGCACCCGACCTGTACCCCGAACGGCTGCGCGACGAGATCGACGAGGTGATGGCGGACGTCTACGAGGACGTCAACAACGGCGTCTACCGGGCGGGGTTCGCCACCGGACAGGAGGAGTACGAGGCCGCCTGCGCGGGTGTGTTCCGGCGGCTGGAGCTGCTCGCGGCCCGGCTGGAGCGGCAGCGCTACCTCGTGGGCGACACGATCACCGAGGCCGACATCCGGCTGTTCACCACGCTGGTCCGCTTCGACGCGGTCTACCACGGCCACTTCAAGTGCAACCGCTGGAAGCTGACGGAGAACCAGGTGCTGTGGGGGTACGTCCGCGACCTCTACCAGACGCCCGGGTTCGGCGACACCGTCGACTTCGACCACATCAAGCGGCACTACTACCAGGTGCACACGGGCATCAACCCGACCCGTGTCGTGCCCCTGGGGCCGGACATGTCCGGCTGGCTGACCCCGCACCACCGCGAGGAGCTGGGCGGCCGGCCGTTCGGCGACGGCACCCCGCCCGGGCCGGTGCGCGCCGGGGAGCGGGTCCCCGCCGCGCACACACCATGACCACTTCCGACCCCCCTTCAGCTACCAAGGAGATCCCCGTGGCCAAGAAGAAGAAGATGTCCCTCGCCTACCAGCCCCTGGGTTTCGTGCTCGGCTGGTCGGGCGGCTGGCTGGCCGGGCTCGCCTTCCGCAAGACGTGGATGGCGATCCGGCACGAGGAGGACGCGCCCGACGCGCTGGACAAGGACCGCGGCTGGGGCGAGATCCTGCTGGCCGCCGCGATCCAGGGCGCCATCTTCGCCGTGGTGCGCAGCGCCGTGGACCGTGCGGGCGCCAAGGCCATCGAGCGTTCGACCGGCACCTGGCCGGTCGGCGAGAAGGGTGGCCGGGACTGACACGACGCGGCCCCGCCCGGCCCCGTGCCGGGCGGGGCCTGCCTGTGCGGTCAGCCGTCCGCCTTGATCGTCTTCATGGTGAGGTGCGACTCCAGGCGCACGACGGCGGGCAGACCGCTGAGCCGTCCCATGAGGAAGGCCTCATAGGCGGTGTGGTCGGCGACGGCGACGCGCAGGAAGTAGTCGGGGCGGCCGTACATCCGCCGGAACTCGATGACCTCCTCGTAGGAGGCCACGGTCGTCTCGAACTCCTCGACGGTCCTGCGGTCCTGGGCATAGATCTCGACGTCGATGAGCACTTCGAGCGCGCGGCCGAGCGCCCCGGGATCGATCACGGCCCGGTAGCCGGTGATGACGCCGGTCTCCTCCAGGCGCTTGACCCGGCGCAGGCAGGGAGGAGGCGTCAGGCCCACCCGTTTGGCCAGCTCGACGTTCGACAGCCGACCGTCCTGACGCAGGTGGAACAAAATTTCCCGGTCGACGGCATCCAGGCCGCTTTCATTGCCCATACGAAGATCATAGGCGCACAATCGGCAACCAAATAAGGCGTCCGCTTTTCTAAAATTGTCGGTATGCGCATACGCCCTGCGGCCCGGGCCGCTTTCCAGGACTGTGCCTCCGTGGGCCTCGGGATGGTGCCGCTCGGCCTCGCGTTCGGGGCGCTCGTGGTCCAGTCGGGGCTGGACTGGTGGTGGGCCGGGCTGTCCGCGGCGCTGATCTACGGCGGCTCGTTCGAGTTCCTGCTCATCGGCATGGTGACCGCCGCGGCGCCGCTCGTGTCCATCGCCGTGGCCGCCTTCCTGGTGCAGGCGCGGCATGTCTTCTACGCCCTGTCCTTCCCCCTGCACCGCGTGCGGGGGCGGCTCGCCAGGACGTACAGCACCTTCGCGCTCACCGACGAGGCCTACGCCCTGACCTCGGCCGAGCAGTCCGGGAGCTGGTCGGGCGAACGCATCCTGTGGCTGCAGTTCTTCATGCACCTGTACTGGGCCGGCAGCGCGACCGCCGGTGCCCTGCTCGGCTCCCTCGTCCCGGCCGGCGTCACCGGCCTGGACTTCGCCCTGACCGCCCTGTTCGTCGTCCTCGCGCTCGACGCGGTGCGCGACCTGCGCGGTGACCTGCCCACGCCCGTACTGGCCCTGCTCTGCGCCCTGGCCGCCCGGCTGGTCTTCCCGCACCAGCTGCTCCTGGCCGCCTTCACCCTGTTCACCGCCGGGCTCCTGGCGCGGCACCTCGCCGTCGGGAGGAAGCCCGCTCATGTCTGACACCGGCCACGCCGTCGTCGCGATCCTCGTCACCGCCGCCGTGACCTGGTCCCTGCGCGCCCTGCCCTTCGCCGCCCTGGCCCCGCTGCGGGCCAGCGCCACCGTGCGGTACCTCAGCACCCGGATGCCCGCCGGGGTGATGGTGATCCTGGTCGTCTACTGCCTGCGCGACCTGCCGGTCACCGAGGCCCGCGCGACGGCGCCGCTGGCGGCCCTGGCCGTCACCGCCGGCCTGCACCTGTGGCGCCGCGACGCCCTGCTGAGCATCCTCGCCGGCACGGCCGTCCACGTGGCGCTGGCCAGCACCGTCTTCGCCCGCTGAGCCGGCCGGTTCAGCCCTGCTTGGGTGCGGTCGGCGCGGTCCGGCGCAGGGTGAAGGAGTGGCCCGCCGGGTCGGCGTAGCCGCGCTCCTCCAAGGGCCCGGAGGCCTCCTTGGCCTCCAGCGGACGGCCGCCGAGGCTGACGACGCGGCGTTCCACCGCGTCCAGGTCGTCCACGACGAACTCCAGGTGCGCCTGGAGGGAGTTCTCGGGGCGTGGCCAGCTGGGCGGGGTCGCGTTGACGTCCCGGCGCAGGGCGATCCGGAAGCCGTCGGCGCTCCTGATCTCCACGCGGTTGGCCGTCGCGTCCGCCTCCTCGCCCTCCAGAAGTTCCTTGTAGAACACGGCGAGCTTCTCGGGCTCGGCACAGTCGAGCACGAGGACCCCCGCTTTCACCAGTGCCATGTCTCCTCCGCAGGATTCCGGCCGCGGGGCGTTCGTGCCCCGCGGCCCCGTACCTTGCGGATATCCCGGTCCGGCCGATTCAGTCGGCCGTCAACCACCGTCCGTCGCGCATGAGTTCGCGGCCGTCCAGCTCGTCGGCCTCCCGCCAGGCCTGGACCCGCCGCGGCACGACGCGGAAGTAGAGGTACGGGGTGGCGAGGCGGCGGGGGTCGAACCCGGTCTTGGCGGCGAAGAGTTCGGCGTCCTGCTCGGTCAGCTCGCCGGGCTGGACGGTCTCCACCGCGCCTTCCACCATGACGACGTCGCGGGTCGGTCCGATGCCCACCCTGGCCCGGCCGGTCGCGGCGAGGTTCCGCCCGGTGGGGCTCGACGCGGGTGTGGCGAACAGCAGATACGAGCCGTTCCAGAGGAAGGACAGCGGGACGAGGTACGGCGTCCCCGAGGCGCCGTCGGCCGTGGCGACCCAGGCGTCCACGTCGTGTTCGAGACGGTGCAGGGTGTCCTTGGTGCGCTGTTCAGCGCTGCGTGCGGGTGCGGATGTCATCGGCGGTGCGCCTCCCGGAAGTCGTCGAACGGACTGCGACCAGTGTGACGTTCCGAGGCTCCTCGGGCCGGGCGGACAGGCCGCCCCGGGTGAGGGACGAGGGAGTATACGCAGCTCATGTGCTTCGAGCAGTAACGGAGATCACGGCGCGGTCACGGAATGGCTCATTCACGTCATGGGCAGCCTCGTACCGCTTCTCGGTTCAACTTTCGGACTGCGAAGCCCAGTTCGAGTCTGCGGGCGGTCACGGCAGCGTCCGCTCGCAGGGGTGGGGGGGACTCTGCGGTCCGTCTCCCGAAAGGAAGCACATGCCTCGGAACGTCCGGTTCGACCTCCCCTTCGACACCCCCGTCAGCGCTGACGGGCCGCGAGTGCTTCCTGATCGACACGGCTGAGGCGGCGATGCGGGTGCTCGCCTCGCAGCAGGAGTGCCGTCAACACGGCAGTCGTGCCCCTCGCGGTCGTTCGTGACAGGCGCCGAAGCCGGTCGCGTGAGTCCGGCTGCCCGGCTGTCCGGCGAGACCGTCGCGGAACGTCCAGAAGATTCCCGAACACGGCCGGTCAACGACCACGGTCGATCGATTCCGTTGCCAGGACCACAGTTTATTGGGAGACCGGTGTGAAATCTCGAGTCGCAGGTGCTGTTCCGAAGGCGTCCGCCGACAGCTCGATCCCGGCGCAGCCGAGCGCCCCGCTCCAGCCCACGGAGGCGGGCGACACCCTGGCCCGCCTCTTGGTGAAACACATCAAGGGGAGCACGGAGCAGTACCGAAGGTCCCAGAACGCCGCCCAGCAGCGGCTGAACGCATTCGGCTCCCCCCGCTCCAGCACCACGCTGCACGTGGAGGGGGCCCTCCATCTGGCGCGTCCCGCGTTCCTCCCGCCCGACGAGGAGGGCCATGCCAGGTTGAGGCACCTCGACACCGGCCTGCGCCTGATAGAAACGGCCTTCCCCCAGGTCGGCACCGACGTCGAGATCTGCAGACTGGCCTGCACGATGCTGGAAGGGGCCTGGCGGAGCCGGGCCCTCACCCCGCCGCGCGAGGAGGAGCGGACAAGCGTCTGCGCCTGCCGTCTGTGCCGTCGGCTGCCCACGCCCCCCGCACGCACCCTGGACGACTACCGCTGGCGGCAGAGCGCCGGTCGTCCCCTCGCCGTCAAGACCTGGCCACACCGCCGGGAACTCGACAGCGTCCTGACCGGTGGATGGTCCTGGACCCGGCAGATGAACGACCTCGAACGAGACCTCGGCCACCGCCACCGCTTCGAGGACGACATCCTCGTCTTCCACGAATACAAACGCGTGGTCGACACCATCGACACCGCTCGCCTCACCCGACACGTCGAAGGCCGCCTGGCCGAGAATTTCAGCACCAACAGCGCACGGGCCCTGGTCTCCGGACTCTTCGCGGCCCACAAGCGGTCCGTCGACGAGTACTGGCTCCAGCAGCACGAGGCGGGCAGCGTCACGCTCCCCCAGACCAATCCGCTCAACCAGAACACCTACTCGGCCCTGCAGATGCTGGACTGCCTGTTCTGGCACGTCGCCCCCGACACCGAACTCTGGCAGGAGGAAAACCTCGCCTCCCTGCTGCTGTGCCGCGTCATCGACGACATGGCCGATGTGCGGGCCGACGCCCTCACCGGCGAGATCAGCAACTTCTGGCTCGCCGACATGCCCACCCACACCAAGGCGCTCTACTCCGCCTGCGCGATAGCCCTCGTCAAGTACGGCTGCATGCCCGAGGCCCACAGCCCGATGTGGAACACCTGGCTGATGACCACCACCATCGTCTGGATGGGGCTCACGGGCCGCCACGCCCTGTGGTTCGACGGCATCACCCAGGGCCTCCCCGCGGCCGAGGAGTGCCCGCTGTGCGACCTGCAGCCCAACCCGTGCACCGGCATCCTCACCGACGGCACCACCCTCACCATCGCCCCGCGGCCCACCGCACCGGCACTGAGCACCCGGACCGCCGAGCTGTCCGCACGCTGTCGAGCCGAACACCCCACGGCATGGCCCCTGTTCGACGCCGAGCTCCACGCCTTCGAGGCACTGCACGGTCCCTGGTACGGCGACACGGACAACGCATGGGAGATCTTGCGCCGCACCTACATCGCCGCCGTCGAGGCATCCAGCGCCGCACCGTCGCCGGACCGCGCCCGTGATGTCCAACAGGACGCCGGCGTGGTCGGGTCCGAGAGGTTCCACACCCTGCACGACCCTCGGACCGGGAGGGAGGACACCGCACTGCTCGCCTACATGTTCGGCTGTGCCCACCCGCATTTCCTCTGGAACGCCACGGGCTACCGTCCCACGGACGTCGCGGGCGACTGGCTCGACGGCTGAGCCACCGCCTGCCCCCACGCACGGCGTTGCCCGGCCGGAAGCCGGCCGGGCAACGGTCTGGCGACGTGGCCTAGACGGTGAACTCGACCGGCAGGCTGTCCAGCCGGGACTCCCACGTGGAGGCGGTCGAGCTGAGTTCCTCCGGCGGTACGGCCAGGCGCAGGTCCGGCAGCCGGTGCAGCAGGACGTCCACGCCGATCTCGATGATGGACTGGCCGATGCTCTGCCCCGGGCACTCGTGCAGCCCGGCGCTGAACGCCAGGTGGGACTGGTTGCCCTGCACGGCGACGGCCGAGTCGGGCCGTACCTCCGGGTCGACGTTGCCGGCGGCCAGGCCCAGGATGAGCAGTTCTCCCTCCTGGACGTGATGGCCTCCGAGCTCAAGGTCGGCGGTTGCGAACCGGCCCGGCAGCACGGACAGCGGCGGGGTGTCCCACATGACCTCTTCCACCACCGAGGAGACGTTCAGCTCCCCGCTGACCAGACCGGACAGCCGGGCGGCGTCGGTGAGGACCCGTTGCAGGACCCGGGCCAGCAGGTTGCTGGTGGTGGTGTGCGCGGCGATCAGCACCAGACGCAGATGGCTGACGACCTCGTCGTGGTCGAGGCCGGCCGGGTGCTCCAGCAGGGCCGTGGCGAAGTCGGAGCCCGGCTCGGCCCGCTTGCGCTCGGCGAGTTCCGCGAGGATCTGCATGATCCGCTCGTTGTGCTCGAGCGCGCCCTCACCGCCCTTGAAGACCTGGGCGCACGACTCGATCAGGCGTAGCCCGTCCGCCGCGGGAAGGCCCAGCATCCTGGTGAGCACGAGCATCGGCAGTTGCTCGGCGTAGTCGGCCACGAGGTCGGCGCGCCCGGCGTCGGCGAACGCGTCGATCTGCTTGTTCGCGAAGTGCGTGACGTGCCGCCGGATGCCCCGGACGGCCGCCGCCTGCAGCCCGTCGGTGACGGCGCCGCGCAGCCTGCGGTGCGGTTCGCCGTCCTGGGACACACAGTCGGGGCGCCAGCCGACCATCGGCATGATCGGCGAGGTCTCCTCGATCCGGCCCTCGCGCCAGTCCCGCCAGATCCGGGCGTCCCGGCTGAACTGGCGGGGGTTGTCGAGCACCCGCCGGTTGTCGCGGTAGCCGAGCACCAGCCAGGCGGGCACATCGCCCTCCAGCAGGACCGGCGCCACCGAGCCGTGCTCCTTGCGCAGCCGCTCGTAGATGCTCGCCGGGTCGGTCGCGGCCTCCGGGCCGAACAGCCGGACCAGATCGGCCCCGTGATGGGCGACGGGGCAGCCCCGCATGGCCTGGAGGGTGGGATCGGTCGAATCGTTCATCGGGGCTCCAGGGCCACGGCCGAGCGTTGCTTCAGGTGGTGGATCAGGGCGACGAGGACGTCCCGGCTGGAGGCCCGGTCGCGGGCGTCGAAGGCCACGACCGGTGTGTGCGCCGGGATGTCCAGGGCGTCCCTGATCTCCTCGACGGGGTAGTTCTGCGAGTCGGGGAAGACGTTCAGCGCGACGACGAACGGGACGTCCTGCCGCTCCATCTCCTCGATCGCCCGGAAGCTGGACTCCAGGCGGCGCGTGTCCACCAGGACGATCGCGCCGAGCGCCCCCTTGAACAGCCCGTTCCACAGGAACCAGAACCGCTCCTGGCCCGGCGTGCCGAACAGGTACAGCACCAGGCTCTCGTTGATTCCGATCTTGCCGAAGTCCAGGCTGACGGTGGTCTGCGTCTTGTCGGCCACGCCGATGAGGTGGTCGACGTCGGCACTGGCCTGGGTGAGGGTCTCCTCGGTGGTGAGCGGCTTGATGTCGCTGACCGACCGGACCATGGTGGTCTTCCCGGTGCCGAACCCGCCGGCGATCATCACCTTGACCGAGCGGGTGTCCCCGGCCGAGCCTCCGGGTTGGTCAAAGCCTTTCAAGTCCACTGAGTACCTCCTCAAGGAGCGCGAGGTCGGGCCCGCGGCCGGCGTCGTGTGCCGGGATGGGGTTACGGGCTTCGACGCGACCTGCGTCCAGCAGGTCCGACAGCAGCACCGCGAGAATGTTGAAGGGCAGCCCGAGATGAGCGCCGAGTTCGGCGACCGACAGCGGGTCACGGCAGCGGCGCAGGATCTCCTCGTGCTCGTGCTGCATGCCCGGTAACGGGGCGGCACGGGCGACGACCAGGGTCGCCACGTCGAGGCTCGACGCCGAACCGCCCGGTCCGCTGCGCCCGCCGGTGAGGACGTAGTAGCGCTCGAGACCGGACGGGTCCGACGGCCTGCGGGGAGCACTCATCCAGAGTGCTCCTCCAGGCGCGGAGTGGTGCCGAGGAGTTCACCCATCCTGCGGGCCAGGTCCCTCATCTGGTGCCCCAGCAGGCCCTGGTCGAGGCCTTCCCTGGCGAGCACGCCGAGGTAGGTCTCCACACCGGCACGGACGACGAACAGGTGCCCGCCGTCGACCTCGATCATCGCGAGGCGCAGCTGTCCGGCGTACTTGGGGAACTGCTCGGCGACGGGCTGGGCCAGGGCCTGCAGGCCGGCGACCACGGCGGCGAAGCGGTCGACGTCGTCGGGGTCTTCGGCGCCGTAGGAGGTGATGGCTTTGCCGTCGCTGGAGGCCACGAGGGCGAAACGGATCTCCTGGATGCTCTCGACGAGATCGCGGAGCGCCCAGCTCACATCTGTTCCTTGTTGCGTCATGAGGACTAGTCGCTCTCTTCGGTGCGGTGCTCGGTGGACTCGCGTCCGGCGGGGGTGTCGCGGTCGTCGTCCGTCCGGGAGGTCTCCGCGGCGTGGCGCCCGGCGGAGGCGAAGGCGGCGAGGCCGGAGAAGGAGGCGTCCGGCGGGACGGCCGCGACGCTGCTCCGGTCGGTCCGCTCGGCCTGCCTCGGCCCCTCCGTCTCGTGCCGCTTGCTGCGGCGCCGGGGCAGACCGCCGGGCGTGGTCTCCACGGCCTCGGCCTGCGCGGCCGGTGCGCCGGCCGTCTCGTGGGCCGGGGCGGCCGCGGCGGTGCGGACCTCGGGGGCGGGCGCGGCCGGGGTGGTGGAGGCCTGGGCGGTCGTGACCGTGGGCAGCGGGCTGAAGTACTTGTGCGGGACCACGACCACCACGGAGGTGCCGAGCCACGGCGAGTCCGCGAAGGTGACACGGATGCCGTAGCGCCGGGCGAGAGCGCCGACGACGCGCAGGCCGATGCTGGCGTCCTCCGTGATGCCGCCGAGGCCCGCACCGGGTGCGGTGCCCGCGAGGGCGTGCTCGGCCTCGCGCTTCTTCTCGTCGCTCAGGCCCTTGCCGGAGTCCTGGATCTCGATGCCGACGCCGTTGGGGACCTCCTTGCCGGAGATGAGCACCGGCTCGGTGGGCGGCGAGTAGCGGGCCGCGTTGTCCAGGAGGTGGGCCAGGATCAGCGTGAGGTGGTCGACGAGACCGCCGTCGACGCCGAGTTCGGGCAGGTGGCGCACCTGGATCCGGTGGAAGTCCTTGATCCGGCCGATGCCGCCGCGCACCACGCTCAGCAGCCGCTGCGGCTCCTGCCACTGCCGGCCGGGCCGGTCCGAGCCGCCGAGCACGCCGATGCTCGCGGCGAGCGAGTCGGCGGGGCCGAGCTCCTGGTCGAGCTCCATCAGGCCCCGGGCGACGGCCGGCAGCCGGCCGTGCTCGCCCTGCATCTCGTGCAGCCGGCCGCGGAGCTTGCTGGTCAGCACGTGGATGCGGTTGCCGATGCTGATGACGGCCTGCTCGGCGGAGGTGGAGCGGTCGAATTCGGCCTCCAGGCCGATCAGCGCGGTGCGCAGCAGCTTGCGCAGCTCGGCCTGGAGGTCGGCCCCGACCTTCGCGCACTGGGTGACGGTCGGCAGGACGTCGTCGATGGCCTCGCCGGAGCGGAGTCTCTCCATCGCGTCGGGCAGCTGCTCGTCGGCGAGCCGGGCGACCGCGGCGAGCTGGTGGGAGAGCTGCTCCTGCCAGACCTCGGCCTGGTCGGCGAGCTGTGCCTCGTAGGACGTGGCCTGCTCGGCCAGCCGTTCCTCGTAGGCCCTCGACTGGTCGGCGAGCTGCGTCTCGTACGTGGCGCTCTGGTCGGCCAGGCGCCGCTCGTACGTCGCGTTCTGCTCGGTGAGCTGGGACTCCAGGGTGGCGCGCTCGGCGGAGAACTTCCGTTCCAGGCCCGCCACGTGCTGCTGCCACTGCTGGTTGTGCTCGGCCTGCGTGGTGCGGAAGGAGCCCTCCGCCCGGTGCAGCTGTGCCCGGGTGCGCAGCAGCAGGCGTACGCACACGGCGCTGGCCGCCGTCGCCGCGACACCGGCGACGGCCGCGGTTATTCGCTCCGAGCTCATGAACGTGGCGGCAAGCGTCCCGCCTCCCAAGCCCAGCGGCATCAACCACCAGCTGTACCAGGCGACAGGGGCCCGCGCCGCCGGTGGCGGAGTGGCGAGTTCCATCTGCATCCTTCGAAGCAACACGATCAACGGGGGGTGTGTGGACCGCACTCATGAGTACGCACCGCGAGTCGACCGGACGCGATCGCGTCAACTCGCAGCGCCGATCGGAACCTTATCGGGTTTGAACCCGAAAGGATCAACTTCGACCCCGGGCGGACGTGAGGGTTCCGTCACGCTCCGACAGAAAGCCACACGTCGACAAATGGCTTTGCAGCCTGACCAGTTGAGGGATCACCGGGCCGGGACGAGTCAGCGGGCGGTCTGGAAGGTACGGCGGTAGGCCTGCGGGGAGACGCCGATGGCCGCGTGCAGGTGCTGGCGCAGGGAGGCGCCGGTCGCGAAGCCGACCCGGCCGGCGATCTGGTCGACGGTGAGGTCGCTGGACTCCAGCAGGTGCCGGGCGCGGGACACGCGCTGCTGGATCAGCCAGCGGCCGGGGCTGAGGCCCACCTCGTCGTGGAAGCGGCGGGCGAAGGTGCGCCGGCTCATCCGGGCGTGGCCGGCGAGGTCGGCCAGGGTGAGCGGTTCGCCGAGGCGTTCCAGGGCCCAGGCGCGGGTGGCGGCGGTGCTCGCGGCGCCCTGTTCGGGGACGGGCTGCTCGATGTACTGGGCCTGGCCGCCGTCCCGGAACGGGGGAACCACGCAGCGGCGGGCGACGGTGTTGGCCAGGCGGCTGCCATGGTCCTTGCGGACGAGGTGGAGGCAGACGTCCACGCCGGAGGCGGCTCCGGCCGAGGTGAGGAACGGGTGGTCGTCGACGAACAGCACGTCCGGGTCGAGGTCGACGCGCGGGAACATGCGCCGGAAGTGGTCGGCGACCTGCCAGTGGGTGGTCGCCCGGCGCCCGTCGAGGAGCCCGGCGGCGGCCAGGACGAAGGCGCCGGTGCAGATGGAGACGATGCGGGTGCCGGGGCGGATGAGCGCGAGCGCGGCCAGGACCTCGGCGGACACCCCGTCGGTCAGGTGGGTCGGCGCCACGGGCGCGATCACCACCGTGCCGGCCGTGGCCAGGACGTCGGGGCCGTGCTCCACGGTGACGCCGAAGTCGGCGTCGGTGCGCACCGGGCCGCCGTCGACGGAGCAGGTCAGGACCTCGTAGCGGCCGTCCGCTGCGCCGAGGATCCGGCTGGGGATGCCCAGCTCGAAGGGGTACACACCGTCCAGGGCCAGGACCACCACTCGTTCACGCTGCATGGCACGATCCTATCGAATGTTGGCTTTCTTGCCATGGCGGGGCGGATCGGCGACCGGCACGCTGGATGACCATGAGCACACGGAAGACGATGCGAGCCATCAGCCAGGACGTCCTCGGCGGTCCCGAGGTCCTGAAGGAAGTGGAGGTCGGGCGCCCGGTGCCGCGGCCCAACGAGGTGCTGGTCCGGGTGCGGGCCGCCGGGGTCAATCCGACCGACTGGAAGCACCGCGCCACCGGCGGCTTCCTGGGCGAGCCGCCCTTCGTCCTCGGCTGGGACGTCTCGGGCGTGGTGGAGGCGATCGGCATCGGCGTGGCGGCGTTCGCGCCCGGCGACGAGGTCTTCGGCATGCTGCCGTACCCGTTCGGGCACGGCTCGCACGCCGAGTACGTCATCGCGCCCGTCCGCGCCCTCGCGCGCAAGCCGGCCGGACTCGACCACGTCCAGGCGGGCGCGCTGCCGCTGGTCTCGCTCACCGCCTGGCAGGCGCTGACCGAGCACGCCGACCTGCGGCCCGGGCAGCGCGTGCTGATCCACGCCGCCGCGGGCGGCGTCGGGCACGTGGCGGCGCAGATCGCCAAGGAGCGCGGCGCGTACGTGATCGGCACCGCGAGCGCGGGCAAGCACGAGTTCCTGCGCGGGATCGGCGTGGACGAGGCGGTGGACTACCGCGAGACGGACTTCACCGAGGCCGTGAAGGACGTCGACGTCGTCCTGGACACGATCGGCGGCGACAACGCCCTGCGTTCACTGCGGGTGCTGCGCCCGGGCGGGGTCGTGGTGTCGATCCTGCCGGCGGGCTCGGACGACTTCTACCAGGAGGCCGAGCGGCTCCGGGTGCGCGCGGTCCGGATGCTGGTCGACGCCGACCGCGCCGGCATGGAGACGATCGCGGAACTCGCCGAGGCGGGCAGGCTCCGCGCCACCATCGCGGGAACCTTCCCGCTGTCCGCCGCCGCGGAGGCCCACACCCAGGGCGACACCGGCCGGACGACGGGCAAGCTGGTCCTGGTGAACGACTGACCGTACGACAGTGCCCTGAAGGGGCGCGGGGAACTGCGCGACAAGCCACGGCAAACCCGCACACGCAAGACCACCGCACCCCCCCCCCGGGCTCTCAGCCGAACGTCAGCACCGGCTTGATCGTCTTACCCGACCGCATGTCCTGCACCGCCCGGTCGATGTCCCCGAAGGGATACGTGCCGATCAGGCGGTGCAGCGGCAGCCGGCCGTCCTTCACCAGGCGGACCAGGGCCGGGATCATGGTCTGGGTCTCGCTGTCGCCGAGGGTGAGGCCGACGATCCGCTTGCCGCCGAGCAGCCCGTTGACGTCCAGGGAGACCTCGGTGCCGAAGGGCGGGGCGCCGACGACGACCAGGGTGCCGCGGGCGGCGAGCGCGTCGACGCCCTGGCGCAGGACGCCGACGTTGCCTGTGGTCTCCACGACGCCGTCCGCGCCCTGGCCGTCCGTGATGCCGGCGAGCGCCTCGCCCAGTTCCGTGGTGCTGGTGTCGACGGTGTGCGTGGCGCCCAGCTCGCGGGCGAGCGACAGGCGTTCGGCGACGCGGTCGACCGCGACGATCCGGGTGGCCGGGGTCAGGGCCGCCGCCATCACGGCCGACAGTCCGACCGCTCCGGCGCCCAGGACGACGACCGTGCTGCCGGTGTCCGGCTTCAGCACGTTCCAGACGGCGCCCACACCGGTCTGCACACCGCAGCCCAGCGGAGCGATGGACTCCAGCGGCACGTCCGGGTCGACCTTGACGAGGCTCCGCTCGTCGGCCAGCGCCCGCTCGGCGAAGGAGGACTGGCCGAAGAAGTGACCGCCCAGGGCCTCGCCGCCCCGGCTGATGGTGCTCGACCCGTCGGCGCGGCCACCGCCCAGCAGGTTCAGCGGCAGCCAGGTCGCGCAGTACGCGGGGTGCCCGCCGCGGCAGTTGCGGCAGTCACCGCAGGAGGTGAAGGAGAGCAGGACGTGGTCGCCGGGCGCGACGCCGGTGACGGCGGAACCGACGGCCTCGACGACACCCGCGCCCTCATGGCCCAGGACCCCGGGCAGCGGGAAGGGCAGTCCGCCGCTCGCCACGCCGAGGTCGGTGTGGCACAGGCCGGTGGCGACCATGCGGACCAGCGCCTCGTGCGGGCCGGGCTCGTCGAGGACGACGTCGGAGAGGGTGAAGGGCGCGCCGCCGGACTCGACGACCGCGGCACGGGTGGTGGTGGGCATCGCGATGACTCCTTGACGGTGCTCAGTCGAGCGAGACGACGACGGACTTGACCTTGGTGTAACCGGCGAGGGCCTCGGGGCCGTACTCGCGGCCGTAGCCGGAGTCCTTGACGCCGCCGAAGGGGACCGCGGGGTCGAGCATCGCCCAGTCGTTGACCCAGACGATGCCGGCCTGGAGCCGGTCGGCGACGCGGTGGGCGCGGGCGAGGTTGGTGGTCTGGACGCCGGAGGCCAGGCCGTACGGCGTGGAGTTGGCGAGGGCGACGGCCTCGTCCTCGTCGTCGAAGGGCTGCACGGTGAGGACGGGGCCGAAGATCTCCTCCTGGATCACCCGGGAGTCGTTCGTCAGGTCGGCGATGACGGTGGGCTTGTAGTAGTAGCCGCCGTCCAGGTCGAGCCGCTCGCCGCCGCAGACGATCCGGGCTCCCTCCTTGCGGGCCAGGGCGACGTACTCCTCGACCTTCTTCAGGTGCTTCTCGGCGGCCATCGGGCCGATGACCGTGTTCGGGTCGCGCGGGTCGCCGACCGGCACGCCGGGCACGGCCTCGGCGAGGATGCCGAGCAGCGTGGGGTAGACCGAGCGGGCCACCAGCAGGCGCGGGCCGCCCATGCAGAACTGGCCGGTGTTGAAGACGAAGCCCTTGATGACGGCGCCGACCGCCTTCTCCAGGTCGGCGTCCTCGAAGACGAGGTGGGCGGCGTTCCCGCCGAGCTCCATGGTGACGGGCTTGAGCGCCTCGCCCGCGACGCTCGCCACGTGCCGGCCGATCGCCGTGGAACCGGTGAAGGCGACCTTGTCGACGCCCCGGTGGCGCAGCAGCGCCTCGCCTGCCACCGGGCCGGTGCCCGTCACGACGTTGACCACGCCGTCGGGGACGCCGGCCTCCTGGAACAGCCGGGCCATGTAGAGGGCGCTGAGCGGGGTCTCGTCGGCGGGCTTGTGGACGACCGTGTTGCCGGCCGCGAGCGCCGGGCCGATCTTGGAACCGGCGAGGATCAGCGGGAAGTTGAACGGGGTGATCGCGGCGACCACGCCGAGCGGCTCGCGCTTGGTGTAGGCCAGGGCGTTCATGGGGGTGTCGCGCAGGGCGCCGTCCTGGCCCTGGGCGAGGTTCGCGTAGTACTCGTAGTCGTTGGCCGCGTTCGTCACGTCGACCGCGCCGCACAGGGTGATCGGCTTGCCGACGTCGAGGCTCTCCAGGCCGGCGATCTCGTCGGCGTTCTCGCGGATCAGCTGCGCGACGCGGTGCAGCACCCGACCCCGCTCGCGACCGCTCAGACCGGACCAGGCGCCGTCGTCGTAGGCCGCGCGGGCGGCCCGTACGGCCGCATCGACGTCGGCGGGGCCCGCCTCCGCGACGGTGGTGACGGTCGTGCCCCGGGACGGGTCGACCACCTCGGTACGCGCCCCGTCGGCGGCCTCGCGCCACTGTCCCCCGATGAACAGCTGTCCGGGTTCCCTCTCGAAGGTGGTCATCGCCACTCCTCAGCGTCGTCGCCAAGATTTCAACAAACAGGATTCCTGTTGGTTCGCAGTCTCATTACAGACAGGTTTCCTGTCAATGCTCTAGCCTGCTTCCATGCTCGACACACAGGTGACCAAGGCGCCCCCTTCCCTGCTCTACATGGTCAAGCAGGTGGAGCTCGTCGTGCGCTCCCACCTGGACGAGCTGGTGAGACCGTCGGGGATCACCGCTCTCCAGTACACCGCGCTGACCGTGCTGGAGCGACACGACGGTCTGTCGGCCGCCCAGCTGGCACGCGATTCCTTCGTCACCGCGCAGTCGATCGCCGACCTCGTCCGCTCCCTGGAGGGCCGCGGCCTGGTGCGCCGGGAGCGCAACCCCCGCAACCGCCGGGAGCTGCTGATCCTGCTCACCGACGCCGGCCGCGAGCTGCTCGCGCGGCACGCCGGGCCCGTCCGGGAGCTGGAGGAGCGGATGGTGCGCGACCTCACGGCACACCAGACCGAGCAGTTCCGCCAGGCGCTCACCAAGGCGTGGCACGCCTTGTCGTAGCCCGGTCGGCACGCCTTGCCGTAGCCCGGCCGGCGCGCCTGGAAACACGCCCGCGCGCGCCCCGGCGCGAACCTCGGCCAACTCGCCTGTAATTCAGAGACATATGTCAATCGAACATGCTCAAATTCACTCGTTGGGGGGTAACTTGCAGGGCGGGGAACGGTTTTGAGGACCGCGGCCCCTCCCCACGCACGGAGCAGGCTGGAGGCGATCTCGTCGTGCGGCAGGAACCTGCACCGCTCACCCGGCATCTGCGCGTCCGCCAGGAACGGGGGCACAGGGTGCTGGAGTTCCGCGGCGAGATCGACCTCGCCGCGGCCACGGAGATCGCCCCGCACATCGACCGGGAGACGAACCGCCCCGGCGCCCGGCTCGTGATCGACCTCAGCCGGATCGAGTTCTTCGACTGCTCGGGACTGCGGCTGCTGTACCGGGCCAGGAGCCGGGTGCTCGACCGGGACGGGTACGTACTCCTCGTCTGCTCCCACCCGCTGACCCTGCGCGTCCTTCGGATCACCGGCCTGTCCCGGCTGCTGCCGCCGCAGCCGACACTCGACGCGGCCCTGCAACAGCCGGAGGCCACCTCCCGCCCCTGAACGGGCCGCGGGTGCGCCCCGCATGCTTCCGCCGGGTTCGTCGAATCCTCAACTGCGCGGTCTGGCAGGGGGCGTGGCGGGCATCCGGTCAGTAGGAAGGAGGGCCGTCGCATGACGACTCCCGTCAAGCGCCTCCCCAGGCGCATGCCCGGCTGGGCCAAGGTGGTGGCCGCGCTCGTGCTGGTGCTCGTCGTGTTCTTCGCCGGGCTGCGGCTGAGCGTGCTCCCGGGCCTGAAGGACCTGTTCGGCACCGACACCCACGACCGTTCCGGCCCCGCGCTGCTGAAGTCCATCCAGGACATCAGCCGCTACGACGCCGCCTCCGGCAACTTCCAGGTCGTCGTGGACCTGGAGAAGGACGCCAGGTTCCTGCCCGACGCGATCCGCGGCACCCGCACCCTGTACGTCGGCGCGGGCACCGTCGACGCCTACGTCGACCTGGGCAAGGTCGGCGAGAGGGACGTGCGGGTCAACGCCGACCGCACGTCCGCCACGCTCCGGCTGCCCCACGCGCAACTGGGCAAGCCGGCCCTCGACCCGGACCGCTCCTACGCCGTCTCCAAGCAGCGGGGGCTGTTCGACCGCCTCGGCGACCTCTTCTCGGACAACCCCAACGGTGAACAGGCCGTGCAGAAGCTCGCGGTACGGCACATCGGCGACGCGGCGAAGGAGAGCGAGCTGACCGCACGCGCCGAGTCGAACACCACCGGCATGCTCGAAGGCCTGCTGCGCTCCCTGGGATTCAAGGAGGTGAGCGTCTCGTACGGGAGCTGATCAGCTCCCGAGGACGGCGGGCAGGGCCAGGGCGCCCAGCAGCGTGGTGCCCACCAGGAGCCACGCGACGTAGTCCCCGACGTGCCCGGACTGCAGGCGCCGCAGCGGCAGCGCCCGGTCCGGCGCGGCGGAGAGCCGCGGCCGGGTGACGGCCGCGGCCGCGAGGGCGAGCGCGAGCGCGGTCGAGGCGAGGCCCAGCAGGACGCCGAGCGGGGTCCAGTGCACGGACCCGTGCACCAGGCCGCCCGTCCCGGCCTCCTGCACGGCGCGCCCGATCGCCGCGGCGAAACCGGGGACCACGCCGACGGCGAGGGACGCGGCGAGCAGCACCACCGGGACCACCGTCATGGTGTCCGGGACCCGGCTCAGCCGCTGCCGGGTCTCGGGCCGCTCACCGGAGCCCGTCGTCTCGTACGCGTCCCCCTCCGCCGGCCGCGGGCCGAGGCCGAGGAACACGCGGGCCGCGACCCGCAGCACCGCCCCGGCGGTCACCGCGCTCGCCAGGACGTACAGCACGGTCAGCGGTCCGCCCACGGCCTCCTCCGTCACCGACTTGCCGAGCGCCGTGCCGAAGGGCGGCAGTCCGGCGAGGCCGAGCCCTCCCACGGCGAACAGCACGGCGACCGCGCGCAGGGGCCGGGCCCGGCCGTGCAGGGCATGCTCGTCGACGGAGCCGTACCGGTCGAGGAGGATGCCCGTGCAGGCGAACAGCGCGGCCTTCACACCGGCGTGCCCCAGGACGTACAGCGCGACCCCGTCGTCGGCCTCAGGGGTGAGGGTGCCGATGCCGGTGAGGAACAGGCCCATGTGGGCGACGGTCGAGTAGGCCAGCAGGCGTTTGATGTGCCGCTGGTACCAGCACATGACCGCGCCGGTCACCGCCGTCAGCGCGCCCAGCGCCACCAGGGCCCGCTCCACGTCGGCGGCGGGCAGCCCGCCGGGCCCGGAGAAGACGGTGTCGTACACCCGCCACACGCCGAACGCGCCGAGCTCCACCATGACGCCCGACAGCAGCATGCAGACGGGGGTGGGGGCGACCGCGTGCGCGTCCGGCAGCCAGAAGTGGAACGGTACGGCCGCGCCCTTGACCAGCAGGCCGGTCAGGACCAGGACGAAACCGGCGAGGACCAGCGCGTCGGGCGGCCCGTGCGCGTCCAGCTCCTGCCCGATCCGCGCCATGCCCAGCTCGCCGGTCCGGGCGTACAGCAGCCCGATGCCCATCAGCATCGCGTACGCGCCCAGGGAGGTGACGACGCCGAAGGTGAGCGCGCCCTGCACGGCCCGGGCCTCCTCGACCCGGTGGCCGGTGAGCGCGTAGGCGACGACGCTCATCAACTCGAACCACACGAACGCGTTGAACAGGTCGCCCGCGACGGCGAACCCGCACATGCCCGCCTGGAAGAGCAGCAGCAGCGCCGGGAACGAGCCGGCGTGCCCGCGCGGCGGTTCCTCGAAGTAGCGCCAGGAGTACACCAGCGCGGCCAGGGTCAGGGCCGAGGCGAGCGCGGCCATGCCGAGCCCCGGCCCGTCGCCCACCAGGACGATGCCGACGCTCTCGCCGCGCACGGGCACCCAGCCGCCCACCCATTCGGCCGTCGGCGCCGGGGAGTCGGCGAGCAGCACGACCGCGAGGGCGGCGGTGCCCGCCGAGACCGCGCAGCCGGCGGACTCGGCGACGGCCCGGGGCACCCGGCGGCCCCCGGCGGCCAGCAGGGCGGCGCCGAGCAGCGGGACGGCGACGAGGAGCGGCAGCAGGCGGTGCATCAGCCGCGCAGCTCGGAGAGTTCGTCGGGGTCGACCGTGCCGTGCCGCTTGGAGACCTGCACGACGAGCGCGAGCAGCAGGGCGGTGACGGTCGCGCCGACGACCACGTCCGTCAGGGCGAGTGCCTGCACGACCGGGTCGACGACCGGTCGCGATCCGGGTTCCAGGTCGGAGAAGACGGGTGCGGTGGCCCCGTCCCGGTAGCCGACGGCCAGCAGCAGGACGTAGGTGGCGGACTGGCACACCGACAGGCAGCCCACCGCGTGGATGAGGTTGCGGCTGGTGGCCAGGCCGTAGCAGCCGGCCAGGAAGACCCAGGCGGCGACCAGGTAGGCGAACACGTCCGTCACGGCGACCTCACGTCCCGCTCTCCTCCTCGATCTCGACGGCCTGGTCCAGGAAGCGGGCGAGCAGCACGACGACGGCGCAGGCGACCTCCATGCCGACGGCGGCGTTGAGCAGCGGGACGGTGCCGCCGGAGGAGAGCGTGTCGAACGTGCCGTGCGGCAGCAGGGTGTTGGCGAGGAAGGCGGTGCCGCCGAGCAGCGCCGCGACGCCCGTGACCAGGTAGGCGGAGACGGCGACGGCGTCGCCGGCCTCGTACAGCCCGACCGGCCGGACGCGTTCCAGGGCGCGGTAGTCGGCGCCCAGGTACAGCAGGTGCAGGGCGGTCGCGGCGACCACGCCGCCCTGGAAGCCGCCGCCGGGGCTGAGCTGGCCGTGCGCGACGACGTAGAGGCCGGTGAGCAGGGCGACGGGCAGGACGAGCAGCGCGTAGCGGCGTACCGGCGGGGCGACGCCGGCGGGTTCGGGCCGGGCGCGGTGCTCGTCGCGGGTCTGCCGCAGCAGGACGACGCAGCCGAGGACGGCCGCGAACAGGATGGTCAGCTCGCCGAGGGTGTCGAAGGCCCGTTGGTCGAAGGTGACGGAGGCGACGGTGTTGGCGGTGCGGTGGGCCAGGGACGCGTCCACGGCCCGGTCGCCGTACGGGTGGTGGTCGCCGCCGAAGGCCGGCAGGCGGAAGCAGGCCGCGACGAGGAGGGCGGCGAGGCCCCCGCCGCCGACGGCCACCAGCCACAGCCGGGTGCGGGGGTTCACCGCTCGGCCTCCCCGCGCCGCCGGCGCCGGCGCACCTTGCGGACGGTCAGCAACAGCAGCAGCGGCGTCAGGGCGGAGCCCACCGCGAGCTGCGAGAGGGCGACGTCGGGGGCCTGGAGCACGGTGAACAGCACGGCGAGCACGACGCCGAGGACGGCGAGGACGAGGGCCTGGCGGACGGGGTCGCGGGTGGCCACGGCCACGGTCGCGGAAGCGGCGACCAACGTCAGGGCGACGGCGATCACGGCTTCGTCCACGGCAGCGGTCCCCTCCCCCACCCGCCGGGCCTCTGTGCCGCGCCGGTCAGTGCCCGCGAGGCGACGAGGTTCCCGCCGATCAGCAGGACGCCCGTCAGCAGGAGCTTCGCCATCGCCCGGCCGGGGCCCGTGGCCACGCACACCGCCATCACGACGACGGCGCCGAGGGCGGCCGCCGCCCGGGTCGCGCCCTGGGCGCGGGGCGGGTCCTCGGCCAGTTCCGGGGCGAGCAGCCGGGCGAAGACCAGCGTGCCGACGGGGCCGAGCAGGGCGAGGACCAGGGCGAGGTCGACGTAGGCGGGGCGGTCGTAGCCCTGGGCGAGGAGGAGCAGTCCGGGGCAGGCGACGGCGGTGGACAGGTTCTGCGCGACGACGCGGCGGCGCAGCGGGCCGGTGGCGACGCCCCACAGGGCGGCGGTCAGGCCGGCGCCGAGGAGGAGCGTGGCCGCGAGGATCCAGCCGTTCACCGCCGGGTCACCGCCCGCCGCGCGGCCCGGGCGGCGAGTGCCCCGAGGAGGGCGGCGGCCGCGCCGACGGCGAGTTCCAGGGCGTCGACGGTGGTGACGAGCACCGGCCACAACGCGGCGAGCGCGGCCCACCACAGCGGTACCTCGGCCACGGTGAGAAGCGTCGTACGCCGGTTCACACGCCACCTCCACGGGCGCTGGTCGTTGTGGCGGTCATCCAAGCACCGCCCCGGCCGTGGGACGTGGCGGCGCGCGGCGGCTCCCGGGTCGGGAGTGCCCCGGCGCGCGGCGGGGAAACCGTGGCCGGGAACGGCCGGTGGCGGCATCGTCGGTCCGTCTGTGGGTAACCGCCCTACTACGCAGGGAAGTTGAAGACTGGAGGAGCAATGGCCGGTGCAGCCTCACGTCCCCGGACCGCCCGGTCCGGGAGCGAGCGTCGCCCGCTTCCACTGCCCGTCCGGGTGCTGGCGATGCTGTGCGCCTTCACGTTCATGGTCGCCTTCGCCGTGGTGCTGGCCCGGTTGACCCTGCAGCCCTCGCCCGCCTCGGAGGCGCTGACCCACAGCAATCTGCGGCCGGGCAGTTCCCTGAAGGCCTATCTCGACCAGCCGGAGCTGCGGGACGCCGTCCGGCAGATCGGCGGCAACATCCTGCTGGGCGTCCCCTTCGGCGTCCTCGTCCCCGTCGTCGCCCCCCGCACCCGCGGGGTCCTGCGCGTCCTGTTCCTGACGGCCGTGGTGATGCTCCTGGTGGAGTTCGCCCAGGGAGCCCTGGTCACCGGCCGCGCCTTCGACATCGACGACGTCATCCTCAACACGTCGGGCGCGCTGATCGGTTACCTCGTCCTGGGCCGCCGCCTGAGCCGCGCGATCCACGCCCGCAGGCCCCGCCGCGACCGCCGGACGAAACCTACGCCGACCGGCTGACCTGCGGGCTACGACGGGCCGTCCATGCGGACGATCCCCTCGATGGAGTCCAGACGGGCCGGCAGCTCCGCGTCCTCGACCGAGGTGGTGGTGAGCAGCAGAAGCCAGTCCGGCGGGTGTTCCTCCGCGTAGAGGTCGTCCTCGCCGTCGTCACCCGGGATCGCGTTGGGCTGGACGGTGACCCGCCCGCCGGGAATGGCGGCGACGTGGTAGACGCCGAGGAAGTGGCTGTCGCGCTCGGTGAAGACCAGCCCGAGGCGGTCGCCGAGGAGCGAGACCAGCTCGTCGGCCGAGTACGCGTCGGTGCCGTGGACGTGTTCGGGCATGATCGGGTGATCGTATGCCGCGGCCGTGAGGCTAGTGCACGGTCCAGGTGAACTTGTCTCCGCCGACCCAGCGGACCACGTCCGGGTCGTCCAGGTCGTGGACCGTGATGCCGAACGCGGCCGCGGCCGCCAGGACGTCCGTGACGGCCCTGGCCTCCCCGACCACCTGGCCGTCGATCTCCACGATGCGGAACGGCGGTGTGCCCGGCTGTACCCCGAGCACCATGATCCGGGGGTGCGCTATGTGCGGGCTCGAGATTTCCGTCATGCATCGAGCGTAGAGCGGAACCGGCTCCGGCGCGGGGTGCGGCTCAGCGGTCGAGGAGATCGAGGACGGCCGCCTCGATCGCCCCCTGGGTGGCGGGGCGCCCGAAGTCGCCGTGCTCGCCCAGCCGGGTGAGCGCGGGGGCGATGGTCTCCCCCTGCTCGAACAGTTCGAGGACACGCGGGTCGATGTAGGAGGCCCGGCACACGGCCGGGGTGTTGCCGAGGTAGTGGCTGACCTCGCGGACGGCCCGGGCGGTCTGCCGGCGCCGGGCCGCCGCCGTGGAGCGGGCCGGCCGGGCGGTGACGGCGAGCGCGACGGCGGCGAGGACCGTCGCGTGCCAGGTGCGGAAGTCCTTGGCGGTGATGTCGACCC
The DNA here is from genome assembly GCF_040645895.1 of Streptomyces olindensis. Classification (NCBI taxonomy): domain Bacteria; kingdom Bacillati; phylum Actinomycetota; class Actinomycetes; order Kitasatosporales; family Streptomycetaceae; genus Streptomyces; species Streptomyces olindensis. The sequence continues at coordinate 95,287 of NZ_JBEYZD010000010.1, forward strand.
CGGACAGCCGGCGCAGCGCCTCGTTCAGGTCGTCGCTGTGCAGGTCGTGCCAGGCCCTGCCCTCCCAGAAGACGAGCAGCCGCTCACCGCCCCGCCGGCGGCGCAGCAACGCCCGTACGACCGCGTGCGCCTGGTCGTCCACGAGGGCCCGGACGATCTCGGTCCCGCCCTTGGCGGGGTAGCTGAACGCGATCTCGCCGCGGCCGCAGGTGACGTGCTCGCGCAGCATCGTCGTCAGGCCGTAGGTGCCGTTGTCGCGGGTGTGCCGGTCGCTGCCGACGCGGAAGAAGCCGAGGTCCAGCAGGCGTACGGCGCAGGCGGTGACCCGGGCCCGGCTCAGACCGCCGCCGGCGAGGTCGGAGGCGACCCGGGCCCGCAGATCGGGCAGGGTGCGCGCGACCTGGCGCACGTGCTCGTGCTTGGCCTGCTCCTGCCGGGCCCGGAACTCCTCGTGGTACAGGTACTGGCGGCGCCCGGCGTCGTCGGTGCCGACCGCCTGGAGGTGGCCGTTCGGGTGCCGGCAGATCCACACGTCGCGCCAGGCGGGCGGGATGACCAGGGCCTTGATCCGGGCGAGCTGCCCGGGGTCGGTGAGGGGTCGGCCGTCGCTGTCCAGGTAGCGGAAGCCGCGGCCGTGGCGGACGCGGCGGAATCCGGGCTCGTCGCAGGAGCTGGTGCGCAGTCTCACCGCGGCCCCCTCAGGGGCGCCGCCAGTCGTCACCGGTGAGGTGGGAACCGGCCTGCGGGCCCATCCGCAGCATGCCGCCGTCGACGCTCCAGGAGGCGCCGGTGACGTAGGAGGCGTCCGGCCCGGCGAGGAAGGCGATGACGGCGGCGACCTCGCGGGCGTCGCCGGGCCGTCCGAGCGGGATGCCGGGGCGGCTCTCGGTGTGCGGGTCGGTGTCCTCCTGCCCGGTCATGGGCGTGGAGATCTCGCCGGGCGCGACGGCGTTGACGGTGATGCCGTGCTCGGCGAGTTCCAGCGCCATGACCTGGGTGAGCAGCCCGAGCCCGCCCTTGGCGGCGCAGTACGGCGCGGCGCCGACGCGCGGCTGGTGCTCGTGCACGGAGGTGACGTTGACGATCCGGCCGCCGTCGCCCTGCCGGATCATGTGCCGGGCCGCCTTCTGGCCGCACAGGAACGGCCCGACGAGGTCGACGTCGAGGACCTCGCGGACCTTCGGCAGCTCCAGGTCGAGGAAGGGCGTCATGGTGCCGGTGCCGGCGTTGTTGACCAGCACGTCGAGGCGGCCGAGGCGCTCGCACAGCTCGTCGACGGTGTCGGCGGCCTCGGGCAGCCGGGTGAGGTCCATCCGGGCGACCTCGGCCCGCCGCCCGTGCGCCCGGACCTCCTCCGCCGTCTCCTCCGCGCCCTGGTGGTCGCTGTGCCAGGTGATGCCGACGTCCAGGCCCGCCTCGGCGAGGCGCACGGCGGTGGCCCTGCCGATGCCGGAGTCGGCGCCGGTGATCACGGCGACCTTGCCGGTGGGCGCGGTGGGGGCGGACATGACAGGCCTCCTCGTCGACGCGGGCGGGACGAGGCATCGCAGTACCCGGGTGGGTACCGGGCAAACAGCAGGCCCGTCGTGCGGCCCGCCGGGCGCTGGGGAACCCTTGAGGTGGAGGTGGCGATGGACCCCGTCGAGGCACTGGACCGGATCGCCTTCCTGCTGGAGCGGTCCCTGGCGCCGACGTACCGCGTGCGCGCCTTCCGTACGGCCGCCCGGGTGCTGAAGGAACTGGGCGAGGACGAGGTGCGCCGGCGGGCGGGCGACGGGTCGCTGGAGAAGCTCAAGGGTGTCGGCCCGAAGACCGCGCAGGTGGTGCGGGAGGCGCTGGCGGGGCAGGTACCCGGCTATCTGTCGAAGCTGGAGGGCGAGGCGGGCGAGCGGCCGGCCGTGCGGGGCGGGGAGAAGCTGCGGGCGCTGCTGCGCGGGGACTGCCATCTGCACTCCGACTGGTCCGACGGCGGCAGCCCGATCGAGGAGATGGGGCGGGCCGCGGCGGCGCTGGGCCACGAGTGGGCGGCGCTGACCGATCACTCGCCGCGGCTGACGGTGGCGCGCGGGCTGTCGGCCGAGCGGCTGCGCGAGCAGCTGGACGTGGTGGCGGAGCTGAACGCGACGTGGGCGCCGTTCCGGCTGCTGACCGGCATCGAGTGCGACATCCTCGAGGACGGTTCGCTCGACCAGGAGCCGGAGCTGCTGGACCGGCTGGACGTCGTGGTGGTGTCGGTCCACTCCAAGCTGCGCATGGACGCCCGGTCGATGACCCGGCGGATGGTGGCCGCGGTCCGGGACCCGCACTCGGACGTGCTCGGGCACTGCACGGGGCGGCTGCTGACCGGGCGGGGGCGGCCGGAGTCGGAGTTCGACGCGGACGAGGTGTTCGCGGCGCTCGCCGAGACGGGCACGGCCCTGGAGATCAACAGCAGGCCGGAGCGGCTCGACCCGCCGCGGCGGCTGCTGCGCCGGGCCGTGGACGCGGGGGTGCTGTTCTCCGTCGACACCGACGCGCACGCGCCGGGGCAGCTGGACTGGCAGATCAACGGGTGCGCGCGGGCGGAGGAGTGCGGGGTGCCGCCCGAGCGGGTGGTGACCACCTGGTCCCTCGACGCGCTGCTGGCGTGGACCCGTGAGGGGCGCGTGCCGTCCGGCTGACGTGGTACCCGCGCGGCCCGAGAGGAAGGGACTGCACGTATGGCACACACGGAACGGGCCGCCGTGTTCGACGTCGACGGCACGCTCGTCGACACCAACCACCTGCACGTCGTGACCTGGTGGGAAGCCCTCCGGCAGGCGGGCCACCAGGTGCCGATGCACGCCGTCCACCGGGCCGTGGGCCTGCCGTCCACCGACCTCGTCGCCCATCTGCTGGGCGACGACCGCGACCCGGACCAGGATGCCGCGATCAGCGCCGCCCACAAGGCGCTGTACGGGCAGTACTTCGACCGGCTGCCCGCGCTGCCGCAGGCCGGGCCGCTGCTGCGGCGCCTGCACCGGGCGGGCTGGACGGTGGTGCTGGCCACCTCGGCGGGCGGCGCCGAGCTGAGCGCGCTGCGCCGGGCGATCGACGCCGACGACGCGATCGCCGCCACGGCCAGTGCCGACGACGTCGACCGGGGCAAACCGGCCCCCGAGCCGGTGGAGCACGCCCTGGAGCTGGCCGGGGTGCCGGCGGAGCGGGCGGTGTTCGTCGGCGACACGGTGTGGGACATGCGCGCGGGCAGCCGGGCCGGGGTGCGCTGTGTGGGCGTGCTGTGCGGCGGCATCCCGCGCGGGGACCTGGAGAAGTCGGGCGCGGACGCGGTCTACGCCGACCCCGCGCACCTCCTGGCCTCACTCCGGGACGGCCCGCTGGCGTGAGGCGGCGTGCAACCCCCGGTCACACGGATACCCGCAGCGCATGACGCGTGTGACGAGTGCGGTACGGCGGACGGCGGGCGCCCTTCGCCGGCGGAGGGACCGAGACACCACGGCGGACGGCGGCCCGGCCCCGGGCCCGCGGCCCGGGGGCGCCGGCACGGCCCCGCGGCGCGTGCGGAACCTGGAGCACGGCATCCGTGCCGTGCAGCCGGTGGACGCCGTACGACGGGAGACCCGGGCCGCCTGGGGCGCGATGCGAGCGGCCTGGCACGGGCCCGGGCGGGAGCGGGATCTGGTCGTCCAGTCGCTGAAGGCGGCAGCGGCGGCCGTGATCGCCTGGCTGGTGGGCGGTGTCTGGATGGGAGACCCGCTGGCCCTGATGGCGCCCTGGGTGGCGCTGGTGCTGGTGCAGGCCACCGTCTACAGCTCGCTGGTGCAGGGCGCGCGGCAGTTCGGGGCGATCTGCGTCGGAACCCTGCTCGCCTCGGCGGCGCAGGCGATCACCGGCGACACGACCGGCGCCCTCGCCCTGTCCGTGCCGGTGCTGATGCTGCTGGCGAACTGGCCCCGCTTCGGCGACCAGGGCATCTACGCCGCGACCACGGCCCTGTTCACCCTGGCCGCGGGCACGGTGAGCCTGTCCGGCGTGGGGCACCGGGTGGGACAGGCCGCGCTCGGCGCCGTCATCGGCGTGGCCGTCAACGCGCTCGTCCTGCCGCCGATCCATCTGCGGGACGTGCGGGAGAACCTGGCGGCGCTCGCCCGGGAGGTGGGAGACGTCCTGCACACCGTCGCCGCCGACCTGCGCGAGGGCGAGTGGGACGCGCAGACCGCCGCCGACTGGCTGAGCGCCTCGGCCGGGCTGGAGCACCGCCTGGACGCGCTGCACTCGGCACGCCGGTGGAGCCAGGAGAGCCTGCGCCTGACCTACGGCCCGCTGCGCGCCCTGCACCGCGTACCGCACGGGACGGCCGCCCTGCCGCCGGTGGAGGAGGACGAGCGGTTCGGCCGGGTCACCGGGCACGTCACCGCCCTGACCCGGGCGCTGGCCGTGTCCGTGGACGACAACCGGACGCCCGCCCCGCCCGAGGGTCCGGCCCTGAGCTCGTACGCGCGTCTGCTGGAGCTGATCGGCGACGCCTGCCACGCGGACGCGGACAGTCTCCGGCACGGCAGCATGGCCGGCCGCCCGGACGCCGAGACCGAGAAGGCGATGCGGGAGCTGCACGAGGAGCTCGAGGACAAGCTGCGCCGCCACGCCGGGGAGGGCGCCGCCCACACGGCCGTCCTGGGCACGCTGCTGCTCCAGGCGGAGAACCTGTGGGCGGAGACCGTGCCCGACGACGAGGGGCAGTGACGCACCTCACGGGCCGGGGCGCGCGAACCCGGAACACCCAGAGGTAGTTACCCGTTGAACGACACGTGGGTGCGGATGGGACAGTGTCCCCGGGCCTCACCATTCGCCCACAGGGACGATCGTTCGGCTGAAGCCCTGTGGAGCCCCTCGCCGAGAGGCGACCGCCATCCGCGCCCAACTCAGAGCCGCCCCGGCCGTGATTCCCCCGTCCGGCCGGGGCTTCCTTCTGCCCACGTGCAATCCGCCCCACCCGGGTACTCGGTCATCTCTCGCGGAACCGCGGCCGAGAGGAGCCAGAGGTGAGCAGCGCAACGGGCATGAGAATCGTCGTCACGGGCGCCACGGGCAACGTGGGCACGAGCGTGGTGCGTCTCCTCTCCGAGGATCCCGAGGTCGGCTCCGTGCTGGGCCTGGCCCGGCGGCTCCCGGACTGGTCGCCCCCGAAGACGGACTGGGACGCGGTCGACCTGGCCTCCGAGCGGTCCGGCCTGGTGGAGCGGTTCACGGGCGCCGACGCGGTCGTCCATCTGGCCTGGGCGTTCCAGCCGACCCACGATCCGGCGGCGACCTGGCGCACCAACGTGCTGGGCAGCATGCGGGTGTTCGAGGCGGTGGCCGAGGCCGGGGTGCCGGCACTGGTGCACGCCTCGTCGGTCGGGGCGTACTCCCCCGGTCCCAAGGACGAGGCGGTGGACGAGTCGTGGCCGACGCACGGCTGGCCGGACGCCGCGTACTGCCGGGAGAAGGCCTATCTGGAGCGCGCGCTGGACACGTTCGAGCGCGACCACCCGGGCACGCGCGTGGTGCGGATGCGCCCCGCCTTCCTGTTCAAGCGGGAGTCCGCGAGCGAGCAGCGCCGCATCTTCGGCGGCAAGTTCCTGCCGGGCCCGCTGGCCCGCCCGGAGCTGCTGCCCTTCCTGCCGGACATCCCGGGGCTGCGGGTGCAGGCTCTGCACACGGACGACGCGGCGCGGGCGTACCGGCTGGCCGTGCACTCCGACGCCCGGGGCGCCTTCAACCTGGCGGCCGAGCCGGCGGTCGACGCGCACGTGCTGGGCGAGATGCTCGGGGCCCGGCCGGTGCGGCTGCCGCGCACCGCGGCCCGTTCGGCGATCGCGGCCGCGTGGGGCCTGCACCTGCTGCCCGCCTCCCCGCACCTGTTCGACGCGGTGCTGCGGCTCCCCCTGATGGACTCCGCGCGCGCCCGTACGGAACTCGGCTGGCAGCCGGAGCGTACGGCGACGGAGGTGCTGGCGGAGTTCCTGCAGGGCCTCCAGCAGGGTGCGGGGGCGGGGACGGAGCCGCTGCGGGGCCGCAAGGTGGGCTGATCCCGCCGGTGGCAAGGGCCCGGTGGCAAGGGTCCCGGTGGCAAGGGTGAGGGCCGCGGCCGACCCCCACAGTCGGCCGCGGCCCTCGGTGTATGCCCTCCTCGGCCTCAGCCGGAGGGCTCGTCCGGCACCGGGTTCTCGGTCTGCGCCGTTCCCGAGCGCGGGGCGCCCTGCCGACCGGTCCCGGCTTCGTCCGTGTCGGGGACGTCGTCGGCCGGCTCGTCGGCCTCGTCCGCCTGGTCGTTCTCGTCCTCGCCGGTGCCCGTGAAGCGCGGTGCGACCTCCCACGGGTCCTCGCCGGCGTCGGCCTGCTGGTCCGGCATGTCCCGCGGGACGGGCTCACCGTTCTCGCCGGGTGCTTCGAGGCGGTGGTCGGTCACGGCGTACTCCCTTCGCTCGTCCGGGCGCCACGCGAGTACCTCCGCCGTGACCTGAGAAACCTCAGCGCGGTGCGCGTTCCTGAAGCGCCGTGCGCCAGGCGGGGGGCGGACTGTCCGGGGCGGGGTCGGGGCGCCGTCCGCCGCGGGCGAAGAAGTCGGCGAGCGGCAGGATCGCCGCGCCGACCGTGACCGCGTCGGGTCCGAGCCGGCCGAGGTCGATGGTGACCTTCCCGGCCGGGTGGCGCAGGGCGTACGACAGGGCGTGGCGGCGCACGGCGGGCAGGAAGCGGGAGCCGAGCGCCAGGCCGGCCCAGCCGCCGATGAGGATGCGCTCGGGCTGGAAGAGGTTGATCAGGTCGGACAGGCCGGCGCCCAGGTATGCGGCGGTCTCCTCCAGCAAGGCCACGGCGACCGGGTCGGCCTCGCCCTCCCCGGCCGGATGGGCCTCGGCGAGCATCGCGGTGAGAGCCGTCTCCTCGTCGGTGCCGTCGGGGACCCGGCCGCCCTCCTCGCGCCAGCGGGCGAGCAGCGACTCGGCGCCCGCGTACGCCTCCAGGCAGCCGAGCGCCCCGCAGCGGCAGCGGCGGCCCCGCACCCGTACGGTCAGGTGGCCCCACTCGACGGCCCGGCCCTGGTCGGCCTCGGGCGTGACCAGGCTCGCGCCGACGCCGGAGCCGAAGAGGACCACGACGGCGTTGCGGGCCCCGCGCCCGGCGCCGAACCACATCTCGGCCCGGCCCAGCGTCTTGGCGCCGTTGTCGATGAGGTAGGGCACGCTGTCCGGCAGCGGGGAGGCGGTGCGCAGCAGGCCCTCCAGCGGGACGGCGTCCCAGCCGATGGTCTGCCCGTGCACGAGCGCGCCCCGGTCGGGGGTGTGTTCGACGATGCCGGGGACGCCGATGCCGACGCCCAGGAGCCGCTCGGGCGGGAGGCCGGCGGCGTCCAGCACCTCGGCGATGCCGTGGCGGACGTGGTCGACGATGGCCTCGACCGCGTACCGCTGGGGGGTGAGGGGGCGCTCGGCGCGGGCGAGTTCCGTGAGGGTGAGGTCGAACAGTTCGACGCACCCGGGTCTCGCCGACGTCGACGCCGATCATGTGGCCGCTGCCGGGCGCGACGCGCAGCAGGATGCGGGGGCGGCCGCCGTCGGAGTCGACGCTGCCGGCCTCCTCGACCAGCCCGTCGGCGACCAGGTCGGCGACGCCGTTGCTGACGGAGCCGGAGCTCAGCCCGGTGGCCGGGCCGACGGGCGTGCCGCGCCCTTCCTCCACCCCCTATTTATGATGCGAGTTATTTCATGGTGCGAGCTGACCGGCGGTGTCCGCCACGGTCTCCTCGATCTCGTCGAGGGCCGCGACGAGTTCCGGGGCGACGGCCTCCTGGACCCAGCGCTCCTGCTCCGCGCCGACCTCGCGCGGGACCGTCTCGGTGAGCATGATCAGGTAGAGGTAGGCCCGGTACAGGGCGAGGCGGAGCCGGGCCGGGGCGTCGAACTCCGCCCGGCCCCCGGCCTCCCGGTAACCTGCCAGGAACGCCTCGTCCTTCCTGATGTCCCCCAGCAGCGCCAGGGAGACGAAGTCGGCCAGCGGGTCGCCCCAGAACATGCGCTCGCCGTCGATGAGCCCGCCGATGCGGGCCCCGCCGGCCGAGCGGTCGACCATGATGTTGCCGGGCCACAGGTCGAAGTGGACGAGGCGGGGGACGGTGACCTCGTCGAGGGCGCCGTACGCGGACCCGGCGGTACGGGCCACCGCGTCGGCGGACCGGGGCAGCCGGGCCCCGTAGCGCCGGGCGTCGTCGAGCACGGCGTCGAACATCGTCGTGAACGCGGTCCGCCAGTCGGGGGCGAGCGGGCCGAGGGCGCCGGAGGGATAGCCGTGGCCGGGGCCCGTCACGCCGTGGAGCCGGGCCACGTGGCCGCCCAGCTCGGTGCGCAGCGCGGTCCGTTCCCCGTCCGTGAGCGAGTCGCCCCAGGTTTCGCCCGGGCAGGCCGTCATCAGCAGGAAGTCGTCGCCCAGGGACACCAGCCGGGGCGCGGGGACCCCGGCCCGGGCGGCCGAGCGGTAGAACTGCGCCTCCGACACGAGCAGCCGGTTCTCGTGCCGCATGCCGGGGACGGCCGCGGGGGGCGGGACCTTCAGCACGTAGCGGCTGCCGTCGGTGAGGCGGAGTTCCTCGACGGTGTTGTACGTGCCCCCGGTCAGCGGGGCGAGGTGGGCGAGGCCGCCGGGGTCCAGGCCCGCCTCCCCGAGAATGCGCCGGGCCCGTTCCCAGGAGTCCACCACCGTGCGCCCACCCCTCCCCTTCGCCGCGGTCAGCCGGCCGCGTACACGTCCTCGACGTAACGCCCGTCCGCGATCAGCCCGTCGAGCCACTGCTCGGCGGCCCGCTCGTCGGCGTCCGGCGTGTGCTTGCGGTACAGGGTACGGAACGCCTCCCGCACCCCGGGCGCCATCCGCGCACCGTCGCCGCACACGTACACCCGCGCTCCGGCGTCCAGCAGCGCCCAGACCTCCTCGGCCTCGGCGGCGATGCGGTGCTGCACGAACCGCACCTCGCCCTCGGGGGCCGCGCTGAAGGCGGGGCGCAGGGAGACCGCCCCGGCGGTCTCGGCGGCGCGCAGTTCCTGAGCGTGCAGGAAGTCCGCGTCCGGCGCGTCGCAGCCGAAGTAGCAGACGGCTGGGGCGAGTTCGGCGCCCCGTGCGAGGGCCGCCGTGCGGTCGGCGATCGCACCGCGGAACGGGGCGAGACCGGTGCCCGCCGCGATCATGACGACCGGCGCGGAGCCGCCGTCGGCGTCCATGCGGAAGACCTCCCGGCAGGGCTGCACGCGTGCGTACACCGTGTCGCCGGGCCGGACCGTGGCGAGGTGGCCGGAACCGGTGCCCCGGTAGACGCCCTTGCCCGAGCGGGCGGGCGCCTGGAGCAGCGAGACCATCAGGTCCACGTGGCCGGGGTCGACGGCGGGCGAGGAGGAGATGGAGTAGTGGCGCGGGCGCAGCGGCGTGAGGAGGTCCAGGAGCCGCGGCCAGTCCAGGGCGCCGCGCAGGGCCGGGTGGTCCTCCAGGATCTCCACGAGGGTGCGCGGGTCGTCGGTGAGGGCGGCCAGGGCCGCGCGCTCCGGCGGGCACGGGTTGGCGGCGGCGAGCGCGGCCAGCTGCCCGGCGGTCGGGCGCTCCTGCAACTCCACGTGGTGGGTGAGGAGCTGCCGTACCGTCACGGGGCGGTCCACGGCGATGCCGTCGCGGCGCGGGCGGGTGGCGCGGATGTCCAGGACCGTGTCGAGGTCGGCGCCGAGCGCGGCGGCGGCGCGGGCGACGAGGTCCGGGGCGTTGGCGGGCAGCACGGTGAGGTGGTCGGCCGTGCGGTAGGTGACGCCGTCCGGCAGCGCCACGCGGACGAACCGCTTGCGGCGCGGGTGACCGGGCGCGGTGAGGTCGCGGGCCTCGGTGACCCGCATGGGGAGGAGGCCGTGCCGTTCGGCGAGGGCGTCCAGCGGGCCGCCGGTCAGGGTGCGGACCTCGTAGGCGGCCGTGGGCTCGCCGGCGTCCGGGGCGGTGGCGTCCGGGTCGCCGTACCGCTCCAGGAGGGCGGTGCGCAGGGCCGTCGTGAACGCGCGGACGGTGCCGGTGAGGTCGCCGGAGGCGTCGGCGGCGGCGCGCTCCAGCAGGCGGGTCGCGCCGGACTCGGCGAGGCGCTCGTCGATCCGGGTGGGGACCTGCTGGTAGGTGGCGGCCCAGTTGCGGTCGCCGACGCCGAGGACGGCGTACGTCACGCCGGTCAGGTCGTGGGTCTCCGCCAGCCGGGCGGCGAAGGCGGTGGCGTCGTCGGTGGGGCGGCCGTTGTAGGAGGCGGCCGTGATGACCACGGGCCGGTCGGTGGGCAGGCCGTCGGCGTACGCGTCCAGGGACGCCACCCGCGTCTCGCAGCCGAGCGCGGCGGCCTCGTCGGCGAGCTGGGCGGCGAAGTCGCGGCAGGTGCCGTAGTTGCTGCCGTGCAGGAAGAGGGCGGCGGTGCCGGGGCGGACGCGGACGGGCAGGCCCTGCGGTTCGGCCGGCCGGGCCTCCTGGGCCGGGGCGGCGCCGGGCAGCGGCGGGTGGACGCGGTCGGCGGCGGTGCGCGGGGCGAGCGTGAGGGTGAAGCCCTCGGGCTTGAGGGTGAGGGTCTCCTTGACCGTGAGCCGGTAGTCGGCGTGGTCGCGCAGCCGGTAGCGGTGGACGAGCATGGCCAGCAGCATGGTCGCCTCGTGCAGCGCGAACTGCCGTCCGATGCAGGCGCGTTCGCCGGTGCCGAACGGCTTGAAGGCGTGCACCGGGCGCTCGGCCTCGGCTTCGGGCGTGAAGCGGGCGGGGTCGAACAGCTCGGGGTTGTCGCCCCAGACGGGCTGCCGGTGCAGCATCGGCGTGAGCACCAGGGCGGACTGGCCGGCGCGCAGCGGGATACGGCCGCCGAGCAGGGTGTCCTCGCGGGCCTGCCGGGCGAACACGGCCGCGGTGGGCCACAGGCGGAGCGCCTCGTTGAGGACCTGGCGGGTGTAGGTCAGCCTGCCGACCTCGTCGTAGGTCGGCTCGGGGTCGGCCCGGTCGCCCCACAGCTCGTCGGCCTCGCGCCGCACGAGTTCGAGCGCGGTGGGGTGCTTGGCGAGGTAGTACAGCGCGAAGGACATGGCGCCGGACGTGGTCTCGTGGCCGGCGATCAGGAAGGTGATGACCTGGTTGCGGATGTTGGCGGCGTCCAGGGTGGTGCCGTCGGCCGGGTGCTCGGCGGTGAGCATCAGGCCGAGGAGGTCGTCGGCCTGGCTCTGGTCGGTGCCGGTGCGGGCGGCGATGACGTCGTCGACGACCCGGGCGAGGTAGGCGGCGTCGTCCCGGAAGGCCGCGTCCGCCGCGGAGTAGTCCCGGCCCGGGACGCGGGCGAGGCGGGTCATGCTCCATTCCAGGCAGCGGACCATCGACTCGACGAAGGGGTGCGGCTCGGGCCGCTCGAAGGAGCCGAAGTCGTAGCCGAACCCGGCCAGTCCGATGGTGTCGAGCGTCATGCGGGTCATGTCGTCGGGGACGTTCACCGGCCGTCCGGCGCGGGCGTCGCGGTCCCAGGACGCGATGAGCCGGCGGGCCACCTTCAGCATCACGGGGTGGTAGGTCCGCATCGAGCCGAGCGCGAAGGCGGGCATGAGGATGTCGTGCGCCTTGGCCCAGTTGGGCTCGTCGTTGTACGCGGTGAACAGGCCGTCGGCGGCGAACTCGCGGACGTTCTCCAGGCCGGGCCCGATGTGCTTGGCGAACCGCTGCTCGTCCGCGAGCTCGGCGACGAGGTCCAGGTCGCCCACGAACAGGGTGTCCCGCCCGTACAGCCGCCGCACGAAGACGGGCCCGTGCTCGCGCATCAGGTCCATGGCCTGCTGCACCGGCGCACCGCCGGGGCCGGTGGCGGAGATGTCGGCGACGGGGACGCCGGGGAGGGTGTCTGCGGTGGGGGGAGTCTGTCCGGTGGGGGGCATGACGCGGCAACTGCCTTTCGCGGTACGGAAGTACTGCTTCCAGCGTGGTCCACGGGGCCCGGCGGGCGGTGTCACCGCCCTACATGATTGTGTAGTACAAGCAGACGCGTCGCTCTTGCGCGGGAGCGACCCGGCGTGGCAGGAGAGACCCGTGGACCTGGCCCGGCTGGAGGCCGTGACGTGGCGCAACCGCGCGCTGCTCCTCTTCGACCGGATCGCGATGCCGGTCGCGGTGTGCGACGTGTACGGGGCGGTGCTGCTGGCCAATCCGGCGATGGCCGCGGAGTGCGGTACGACGCCGGGGCGGCTGCGCGGCCGGGACGTGCTGGACCTGTTCAGCCCGCGGGAGGCGACGCAGGTGGAGCGGATCGCCGAGGCGCTGCGGATGCGGCGCCGCTCGCGCTACCAGGTGTCGGTGCGCTGGCGGGCGCCCGGCGGCGCGGAGCGGTACGGCGAGCTGACGGCGGACCCGGTGAGCGACACGGTGGAGGACACGCCGGCGCTGCTGGTGATGCTGCGGGTCGAGGGCGAACGCGAGCGGCCCGGTGCGGACGCGCCTGCCGGGCAGGGGCGGGTCACACCGGTGGAGGCCCGCGTCCTCGCCCTCCTGGCCGGCGGCGCCACCACGGCCCGGGCCGCCCGCGAGACCGGCCTCACCACCGACGGCGTGACCTACCATCTGCGCCGCCTGTCCTCCCGCTGGAACGCCGCCAACCGCACGGAACTGGTGGCCCGGGCCTACGCGCTGGGGGTGCTCACCCCCGGCGTGTGGCCACCGGAGGCCTCCGCCCCGGAGTAGGCCGTGCCCGCGCCCGCCGGGGCGCCGAAGCGGGCCAGGGTGTGCCAGACCATCTTGAGGTCCTGCGGGTCGTACCGGCCGGTCCGGGCGGCGTCGCCGATGGCCCGGGGGTTGACGAGGCCGTCCCGGGCGATCCGGGCCCCCAGCTCGGCGTACTCCGGTCCGCGGTAGTCCCGGTGGCGCCTCAGCGCGGCCGCCGTGAGCCGGTAACCGGGGTGCCACTCGACCGGGCAGGGCAGCCGCAGGGCGGCGGCCTCGACGGGCGTGCCGCGGTAGCAGGCGTCCAGCACGAGCGCCTCCACGTCGCGGGCGAGGTCGACGCCGCCGTGCACGTGCGCCTCGACGTAGTCGTCGAGGGCGTCCTGGTCGTCCGCCTCGGCCAGCGCGATCAGGGACATCCCGGCCGCGACGCCGAAGTCGGCCGGCTCGGCGGCGCTGTCGGGGTAGCAGAACGTGGCGCGGTCCAGGGCCGCGGGGCGCAGCCGGAAGTGCGAGGAACCGAACCGCGGTGCCGCGCCGACCACCTGCCGACGGAAGTTCAGGGCGCCGTACACGGGCCGCTCGTGTCCGGCCGCGGTGTCGTACGCGCCGCCGAAGATCCTGCTCTCCCAGCGCCACCGGTCGCCTCCGGGGTGGGCGGTGAGACCGCCGTTGCCGGTGCCGGTGACGAACTGCGAGTGGTACCTGCCGTCCCGTGCCAGCGCGGCCAGGACGGGCCGGCCGCCCGTGGTCCGGTCCGGATGGAAGTTCAGTGTGATGCGCAGGCGCGCGTCGACGGCGGGTCCCGCCGATCGGGCCGCCACATGACGCAGCGCCGCACGGGCACACGGACCGTCGACCCCATGGAAATCCATTGGCTCCCCCTCGCCGCCGATGTTTAACCTGACCCGGAAACAGAAACCTAGGACCCCTAGGTTTCGGCGACGACGACCAGGAGCCCTCCCATGAGATCACTCACCGAGCAGGACATCCGCAACTCATTTGTCAACTGCTCCAAGGGGGAGGCCAAGCGTCTCGCCGTGCCCCGGGATCTGGCCGAGCGCCCCTGGGAGGATCTCGACTTCCTCGGGTGGCGCGATCCGGGGGCGCCCGACCGGAGTTATCTGGTGACCGAGCGCGCGGGGCGGCTCGTCGGTGTGGCGATGCGGTTCCAGACCGCGCAGCGCGGCTTCCTGCACCGCAGCATGTGCTCGCTGTGCCTGACGACGCACCCGCGCGGCGGTGTCTCGCTGATGACCGCCAGGAAGGCGGGCCCGGCCGGACGCGAGGGGAACTCCGTCGGCCTGTACATGTGCACCGACCTCGCCTGTTCGCTGTACGTCCGCGGCAGGAAGGTGCCGGAGACCGGCGCGCGTTTCGAGGAGAGCCTCACGCTGGAGGAGCAGATCGACCGGACCACGGGCCATCTGGCCGCCTTCCTCGACAAGCTCCACGCCTGACCGCCCCCGGACCGTCCCTTTCTCCCAGGGCATTGGCGTCCTTGGTGGATACGTTCGATCATGGATACGTTCGATGCGCCAGGGAAGGGGAACAGCCCGAGGATGCGAGAGGTACGTGAGTGGACGGCGCACGCGACGCGGGTCCTGAACAAACGCCGTGATCCCGTGGTCGTCCAGACGCTGCGGTCCGCGACCGCGGCGACGATCGCCTACGTCATCGCGCTGCGGCTGAGCCCCGAGAAGGCACCCCTCACCGCTCCCCTGACGGCCCTGCTGGTGGTGCAGGTGACGCTGTACGCCACGCTCACCAACGGCTTCCGGCGGGTGAACGCCGTGGTGGCCGGGGTCCTCGTCGCCATCGCGTTCAGCCTGCTGGTGGGTCTGACGTGGTGGAGCCTGGCCCTGCTGATCGTGGCCGCGCTGGCGGTGGGGCGGCTGGTCCGGGTGGAGGAGTACGTCCCCGAGGTCGCGATCAGCGCGATGCTCGTCCTCGGGGTCACCACCGTCGGCGACACCGCCTGGGCCCGGGTCCTGGAGACCCTGATCGGCGCGGTCGTCGGGCTCGGCTGCAATCTGCTGCTGGCTCCGCCGGTGTGGGTGGAGGAGGCCGGCGAGTCGATCGAGGGCCTGGCCCGGCGGCTGCGCCAGCTGATGCTGCGCATGGGCGAGGAGGCCGCCGCGCGCGGCACACCCGTCGACCGCGCGGCGGAGCGGCTGCACGAGGCGCGCCGCCTGGACCACGACATCGTCGAGGTGGACGCCGCCCTGCGGCAGGCCGAGGACAGCCTGCGGCTCAACCCGCGCGTCCGCGAGGGCCTGCTGCACCGGGTGGTGCTGCGCACCGGCCTGGACACCCTGGAGATCTGCACGGTCGTCCTGCGGGTGCTCGCCCGTTCCCTCACCGACCTGGCGAAGGAACGCGAGCCGGAGCCGCTGTTCGAGACCGAGACGGGCGCCGCGCTGGAGCAGCTGCTGTCCGAGATCGCCGACGCCGTGGTGAGTTTCGCGGTGCTGGTCACCACCCATCTCAGCGCCAGCGCCGAGTCGGCGGAGGAACGTCTCGCCGCGGAACTGCGCACCGCGGCGGGCACCCGCGACAAGCTGGCCCTGCTGCTGCGCGAGGAGGCGGAGCGCGACCCGCGGCACTGGCAGCTTCCGGGCGCCGTCCTGACGGAGGTCAACCGGATCCTCGACGAGCTCGACACCGAGCACCGCACCCGTCGCCTGCTGGAGGAACTGGACCGGGTGTCGCGGGAGCAGCGCGTGCGGATGCCGCGCCTGACCCGGATGCGGGAGCGCCTGGGCGTTCAGGAGCAGCTGTGGCGGAACCGAACCGGGGTCGGCGGGCGTTCTCGCTGAAGGAGTGCCGGGCGGGGGCCCGTGCCGGATGCGAGGGGGCGGGCCGATGGCCGAGGCGACCGTGCGGATCGACGGGAACACACTGCGGCTGCCGGGCGGTGTGGCCGTGCGCTTCATCCGCACCCTGCGCCTGCCGGAGACGGGCACCCATCCACTGCCGCCGGGCCTCGGGGAGTTCCCGGTCCGGCGGGTCGCCGACTTCGGGGACAGAGTCCCTGAGGACTGGCGGGCGCGCGGCGGCGTGATGCTGCCCGTGTATCTGCGCGAGGCCATGTGGCTGAGCTTCACGGGCACGTCGGAGCCGGCCGCGCTCCAGGTCGGCGTCGGCAAGGTGTGCGCGGTCTCGGGCCGGCCCTGGAGCGACCGCCTGGCCCGTGACCCGCAGAACTACGTGGTGCTTCCCCGGCAGCCCTGGCTGGACGGCATCAACTCCGGCACGGGCACGGTCCGCCAGTTCGTCGCCGTCCCGCTCGGCCTGGGCGCCACCGTCGAGGGCCAGGTCACGGGTGAGGAGGTGTGGGGCGGGGTGCAGCTCCAGACGTTCCCGCTGAACGCGAGGGAGCTGGCGGTGTGGCGGGAGGAGGAGCGCCGGCGGCTGGAGCGGACGCGGTGCGCCGCGCCGCCGACCGGCTACGGCGCCCCGATGCCGGGCGGGCCCGTTGCCCCGCCCGGAGGGTTCGGCGCGGCGATGCCCGTGGCGGCACCGCCCTCGACCGGCGGTTTCGGCGCCCCGATGCCCATGGCGGCGCCGCCCGCGCCGGGCTCTGCCCCGCCCGCGCCCGGGTCTCCCCCGCCCGCGCCCCGATCGGCCGCGGCCCCCGCCGCCGGTGCCGCCCCGGCGCGCCCGTCCCGCGCGCCCGCCGCGATGGGCCTCGGCGTCGGCGGCTCCCTGCGGCAGGAGGTCTACCAGGACGACCGGCCGCCGGCGGACTGGTCGGAGCGGCCCGCCGGGCGGGTCTTCGTGCACCTGGTGACACCCCCGGAGTGGCGGCGCATCACCGGCGAGGCCCCGCCGCCGTCGCCGGTGGACCGGGCCGCCTACACCCGGGCGGGCCTGCCCTGGTTCGACTACTACGACCAGGACGGCGAGGACCTGGCCCCCACGGACACGCTCCAGGCCGTCAAGCCCGCCGGTGACTGGCTCGGGGACGATCACGAGCCCTGGCAGCAGCCCGCCCCCGGGCAGGTGCGCCGGCTGGGGGACGCGCCGGGCCGGCCGGTCGAGGACGGGGACTGGTAGACCCCGGTCCGTGGTGCGCCTGACGCAACGCCAGGTGCCTTTGTTGCACCCGGCGGGTGATCCACGCCAAGGTGGCTGTCGCGACGGGGACGAAGGACGACCTGAGGGGCGACATGGACAGCACTGGCTGGAGCAGGCGCCGGTTCGTCGGCGCGCTGGCGGGAGCGTCCGCCGCGGCGGCGCTGCCGGCCTGCGAGAAGGCGCCCGCGCCCGCCGCGTCCCCCGCGCCCGAGGCGAGTACGAGCCCGCCCAGCGAAGCCCGGCGCCCCTCCGGTCCGCGCCCCCTCCACCTCGGCACCTACACGTCGGCCGAGGGCGGCGGCAAGGGCATCGGCCTGGCCACGTACGACCCGGCGACGGGCCGGATCACCGGCACGGGCACGATCACCGGCGTCGGCGACCCGTCGTACCTGGCGCTCCACCCGGACCGCCGCACGCTGTACGCGGTGGACGAGCGCGAGGACGGCGCCGTGACCGCCGTCCGGCTCTCCGACCACAAGGTCCTGGGCAGCCGGAGCAGCGGCGGTGCGGCCCCCTGCCATCTGTCGGTGCATCCGGGCGGGCGCTGGCTGTTCAGCGCGAACTACGGCTCGGGCAGCGTGGCGGTGCATCCGATCGACGCCTCGGGGGCCCTCGGCGAGCGCAGCGACCTCGTCACGCACTCCAGCCCGCCCCCCGGCCCGGGCCAGGAGGGCCCGCACGCCCACCAGATCATCACGAGCCCCGACGGCGGCCATGTGCTCGCCGTCGACCTGGGGACCGACACCGTCTACACGTACCGGCTCGACGAGAAGGCCGGCATGCTCACCGAGGTCGCGCGGGCGCAGACCCGGCCGGGGGCCGGACCACGCCACCTCACCTTCCACCCCGGCGGCCGGTACGCCTACGTGGCCGACGAGGTCGACAACACGGTGGCGGTCTGCTCGTACGACCCCGCCTCCGGCCGCGTGCGCATCGGCGAGGCGCAGTCCACGGGCACGGGTTCGGGCACCAGCTACCCGGCGCAGATCCTGGTCACCCCGAACGGCCGGTACGCCTATCTCGCCAACCGCGGCCACAACAGCCTCACGCGCTACGCGATCGAGGCGGACGGCGCCCGGCTCAGGCTGCTGGACACGGTGCCGGTGGGCGGGGACTTCCCGCGCCAGATCGCCTTCTCGCCCGAGGGCACGCTGCTGTTCGCGGCGAACCAGAAGTCCTCGACCGTCACCGTCTTCCACGTGGACCAGGAGAGCGGCGCCCTGCGACGGGCCGGCGAACCGTTTCCCTCACCCGTCGCCGTCTGTGCGCTGCCGCTGTAGCGCCCGGGGGCAGGAGGCGGCGCTGGCCTGGCCGAGCAGGACGTGCATGCGTTCGGTGAGCTGCGCGACGTCGTCGGCGGGCCGGTGGAACGCCAGGCGTACGTCGCCGTGGGCGCGGGCGCGTTCGATGCGCAGGGTGAGTCCGTGCCGGTCGACGGCGAGCGGCTGGACGCGGACCGCGCCGTGCAGGCTGTCGGAGTCGACCAGGCGGGTCAGCCGCTCGACCGCGTCGGCGTGGCAGTCGGCGAGGTGCGTCAGCAGCCTGGCCTCTGCGGTGGTGAGCGGGTCGGGCACGGCGGCGGCGAAGTCGTCCAGGTCCACGACGACGGCACCGGACGGCTGCCGCAGCACCACGCGCGTGGGCGTGAAGGCGAGCCGGCCCTCCTCGACGGCGAACCAGCCCGCGAGCCAGAGCCGGGCGCGGATCCGGCTGCGGAGCGGGACGGGCGCGACGTCGGCGAACTCCAGCACCGCGGACGGCTCGCCCCGGGGCGCGCAGATCGCGGCAGCGAGCAGGGCACTGTCCTCGGGCACCTCCACGAGCACCCGGCCGTCCTCGGCCACCGTGGTCGCGCCGACCAGCTCCTCCCGCGTGCCCTCCGCGGTCACCGAGCAGGACCACGCGGCGGCGAGCACCGAGCGCGCCCGTTCCGCAGCGGCGGGGGCCGCCGTCCAGCTGTGGCTGTCGTCAACCATCCCAGACCTCCTTAGGTAAGCCTCACCTAACTTAGCGAAGATCAGGGTGTGCGCCAACCTCGTCACGTGATCTTTGCGAGACCTTTCAGGGCGTGAGGACGCCCAGCAGGGCGCGCGCGCACAGCTCGCGCACCTGCTCCCGGGTCAACTCCGTGTCGCGCAGCCACTCCAGGCAGACGGCCGTGGTGAACGCCAGCCAGCCGCGCACGGCGAGCCGCACCTCGGGCCGTCCCTCGAAGGCGGGACCGAACTCGGGGTCCGCGGCGAGCGCCGCGAGGATCTGCCCCTCCTGCGCGGCCAGGGCCCGCCGGTACACCCTGCGGACCGTCTGGTCCCCGGCCGCGTCGGCGCGGTGGAAGGCGCGGTAGCCGTGCGCGTGCTCCCGGACGTACTCCAGGAACGTGTCGAGACCGTCCGCGAGCTGCTCGCGCACCGGGACGCCGGGCACCGCCGCCGTCATGCGCAGCATCCGCTCGCTCTCGCGCTCGACGACCGCCGCGAAGAACTCCCGCTTGGTCGGGAAGTAGTGGTACAGCAGCCCGCGCGACACCCCGGCGATCTCGGCGACCTGCTCGATCCACACGTCGTCGTACGGGCTCTCGGAGAACAGCCGCGCCCCGACCGACAGCAGTTGCTCGCGGCGCTCCTGGGTGCTGAGCCGGCGGCGCGTGCGCCCGGCCTGGTTCGCGACCATACCCGCACTTTACTTGACGTCGGTTCAACAACGGGACCAGACTGAGGCGCTATTGAACCCGCGTACAACACGTGCGAACCCGCCGCTGGATCAAGGGAGATCGCGATGGCCCAGGCGCCGATACGGGACGGGCTGCCCAAGGGGTTCCGGAGTGCCGAGCTGGGCTGGCCGGAGCTGGACCGCATCCCGCACCCGCCGCACCGGATCCCGCTGCTCGGCGACGTGGTGGGCGTGAACCGGCGCACTCCGCTGCAGGACTCGCTGCGGTACGCCCGCCGGCTGGGTCCGGTCTTCCGGCGGAAGGCCTTCGGCAAGGAGTTCGTGTTCGTCTGGGGCGCCCGGCACGCGGCCGACCTCGCGGACGAGTCACGGTTCGCCAAGCACGTGGGGCTCGGCATAGCCAATCTGCGGCCGGTCGCCGGGGACGGCCTGTTCACGGCGTACAACCACGAGCCGAACTGGCAGCTGGCGCACGATGTGCTCGCGCCGGGGTTCAGCCGCGAGGCCATGGCGGGCTACCACCCGATGATGCTGGCCGTGGCGCGGCAGCTGACGGAGCACTGGGACCGGGCGGCCGCGGCGGGCCGGGCGGTGGACGTGCCGGGCGACATGACCAAGCTGACGCTGGAGACCATCGCGCGCACCGGCTTCGGGCACGACTTCGAGTCGTTCGAACGCTCCCGGCCGCACCCCTTCGTGACCGCGATGGTCGGCACGCTGACCTACGCGCAGCGGCTCAACACCGTGCCCTTCCCGCTGGCGCCGCTGCTGCTGCGGAGCGCGACCCGGCGCAACGCGGCGGACATCGCCCACCTCAACCGCACGGTCGACGAACTGGTCCATGCCCGGCGGGCCGGCGGCCGCGGGGACGGGGACCTGCTCGACCGGATGCGGGAGACGGCCCACCCCGTCACCGGGGAGCGGCTGGAGCCGCGCAACGTCCGCCGCCAGGTGATCACCTTCCTGGTCGCCGGCCACGAGACGACGTCGGGCGCGCTCTC
Source organism: Streptomyces olindensis (assembly GCF_040645895.1). NCBI lineage: Bacteria > Bacillati > Actinomycetota > Actinomycetes > Kitasatosporales > Streptomycetaceae > Streptomyces > Streptomyces olindensis. The sequence goes on from NZ_JBEYZD010000010.1 coordinate 115,746, forward strand.
CTTCGCCCTGCACTACCTCTCCCGCCATCCCGAGGTCGCGGCCCGGGCCCGCGCCGAGGTGGACCGCGTGTGGGCGGACGCGGCCGAGCCGGCCTACGAGCAGGTGGCCCGGCTGCGCTACGTCCGCCGGGTGCTGGACGAGTCGCTGCGGCTGTGGCCCACGGCGCCCGCCTTCGCCCGGGAGGCCCGCGAGGACACCGTGCTGGCCGGCGAGCACCCGATGCGGCGCGGGGCGTGGGCCCTGGTACTGACGCCGATGCTGCACCGGGACCCCGAGGTGTGGGGCCCGGACGCCGAGCGGTTCGACCCGGACCGCTTCGAGGCGCAGGCCGTGCGGACCCGGGCGCCGCACACCTTCAAGCCGTTCGGGACGGGGGCGCGGGCGTGCATCGGGCGCCAGTTCGCGCTGCACGAGGCGACGCTGGTGCTCGGCCTGCTGCTGCGCCGCTACGAGCTCCGGCCGGAGCCGGAGTACCGGCTGCGCGTGACGGAGCGGCTGACGCTGATGCCGGAGGGGCTGCGGCTGCGCCCGGAGCGCCGGACCGCGCCGCGGGAGCCGACCCCGAAGCCGCACTGCCCGGTACCGGAGGCGGCCGACTGACTCCCGCGCCCGAGAGGCGGCTCAGCCCGCACTGCCCAGGACCGGGACGGGTGACTCGCCCCCGCGAGCCGGAGGCGGCTCAGCCCCGCACTGCACAGGACAGCGACCCGGAGCCGGCTCAACCCCGCACTGTCCAGGAGCGGGGACAGGCGACTCAACCCCGCGAACCGGAAGCGGCTCGGCCCGCACTGCCCAGGACCGCGCACCGGAGCCGGCTCAACCCCGCACTGTCCAGGACCGGGGACAGGCGACTCAACCCCGCGAACCGGAAGCGGCTCGGCCCGCACTGCCCAGGACCGCGCACCGGAGCCGGCTCAGCCCCCCGCTGTCCAGTGGCCGGGCCGGGTGACCGACTCCGGCAGTCGGGTCCCGGCGCTCCCCCGCGCCGCGTTGAGCTGCGGCTGGGTGAGGAAGAACGCCCCGGTCAGGTCGGCGTCGGTGAGGTCCGCGTCGCGCAGGTCGGCACCGATCAGGTCGGCGCCCCTGAGGTCCGCGCCGGCGAGGTCGGCGGCGATGAGGTAGGCGCCGCGGAGGCTGACGCCCCGCAGGTCCGCGCCCTTGAGGCGGGCGCCGATGAGGTCCGCGCCCCGGCGGTCCTTCCGGCGGCCCTTGGTGCCGGCCCGGGCCAGCTCGCTCGTCCTCATCAGCAGGACGTTGACCTCCTGGCGGTGCGCCGCCACGTCCAGTTCGGCGAGTTCCTCGGGGGTTCCGCCGGTCAGTTCCCGGGTCTTCTCCAGGGCCCGGCGCAGCTCGGCGTGGACCGGGCGGGCCGCGGGCAGGGCGAGCGCCTCGGTCAGGTACCACAGCAGTTCGTGCAGTTGCCGGACGACGGGGAACACGTCGAACATGCGGCGGGCGTGCTCCGGCGGTCCGGTGCGCCAGTCCCGACCGCCGAAGGTGATCTGCGAGACCTGCTGCCCGGCGCCGAAGCAGTCGTAGACCGTGCAGCCGGTGAATCCTTTCTGCCGCAGCCGTGCGTGGATGCCGCAGCGGTGGTCCTCCCGGAGGTTGCGGCAGGGTGTGCCGGCGGCCTTGTCGACCGCGAAGTCGGCCGAGGCCGCGAACGGCAGGGCGACGCAGCAGAGGCCGAAGCACCGCTCGCAGTCGCCGCGCAGTTCCGCTCGCGCGGCGTGGTGATCTCGCATGGCGTTCAGCATACGGACCGATGACTCACCGATGAGTTCCCGGCCCTGTGGAGGGCTCCCCCGCCGGGCCGGGCGCCTCCAGGCGCTCCAGGCGCTCGGGGTCGGCCAGGATGTACATGCCGGTGATCCGCCCGTCGTCGATCGTGACGCCCATGACGGACTGCACGCGTCCGCCGGGCGCGTTGACGACTCCGACCGTGCCGTTGACCAGCACCAGCTCCGCGGACTGCGCGAACCGGGCGAACATGAGCGCCTGTTCCGCCACCGCCTTCGCCCCCCGGACCACCTTGGACACGGCCGCGCCGCGCACCAGCTCGCCCGAGTCGGCCCGCAGCACCACGTCCGGGTGCAGGAGCGCGAGCAGCGCCTCGAAGTCCCCGCCGCGGGAGGCGGCCAGGAAGGCGTCGAGCACCTCCCGCTGCCGGCCGAGGTCCGGTTCCGCCGCCGGGGTGGCGCCGCGCACCCGGCGCCGGGCCCGGCTCGCCAGCTGCCGGGTAGCGGCCGGTTCGCGCTCCACGATCGGCGCGATGTCGTCGAACGGCACGGCGAACATGTCGTGCAGCACGAACGCGAGCCGCTCGTCGGGCGTCAGGTTCTCCAGCACGACGAGCAGCGCGAGGCCCACGGAGTCGGCCTGGAGCACCTCCTCGGCCGGGTCGATGTGGGACAGGGGCCGCAGCACGGGGTCCGGGACGAACGTGCCGAGCGTGTCGTCCATCGGCTCCTCGCGGCGGGCGGCGCGTGAGCGCAGCAGGTCCAGGCAGACCCGGCCGGTCACGGTGGTCAGCCAGCCGCCGAGGTTCCGGATGTCCTCCGGGTCGGTGCGGCCGAGCTTGAGCCAGGTCTCCTGGACGGCGTCCTCCGCCTCCGCCAGCGACCCGAGCATGCGGTACGCGACCGCCTTCAGCCGCCCCCGGTGCTCCTCGAACCGATCGGCCAGTTCCTCGCTGCCTGTCATGGTCTCCCCCGTCATCTGCCGAACACTTCGAACGCCACCGCGGGCCTGCCCCCGAACCGCTCCCCGGTCGTCTCGGCGTGCCGCGTCAGGAAGCCGCGGACGTACGTCTCCGGGTCCTCGTCCGTCAACGCCTCGATGTAGGTGCGGTGTTCGAGCAGGGAGCGCACCGCGCGTTCCAGGCCGGGTGTCGCGTCCACGGCGTGCGTGGGGGTGCTGGATCCGGCGACGGCGACCCAGCGCACGCCGTCCCAGGGTTCGAGGCCCTGCTCGACGAGTTCCGGGAAGATCCAGCGGTTGCCGGCGTCGCCGGCCGCGTCGAGGGTGGCCCGGCCGACGGCGACGTGGTCCGGGGTGTTCCAGGCGACGCCGCCCCAGGTGTCCCGGTGGTTGAGCGTGATGACCAGCTCGGGCCGGTGCCGGCGGATCGCGGCGGCGACGTCGCGGCGCAGGGCGGTGCCGTACTCGATGACACCGTCCTTGTGGTCGAGGAACTCCACCTCGGACACCCCGACCACCGCCGCGCTCGCCCGCTGCTCCCGCTCCCGCAGGGGCCCGCACCGCGCGGGCTCCAGGGTGTCGATGCCCGCCTCGCCCCGGGTGGCGAGGACGTAGGCGATCTCACGGCCCTCGTCGGTCCAGGCCGCGATCGCAGCGGAGCAGCCGTACTCGAGGTCGTCGGGGTGGGCCACGACCGCGAGGGCGCGCCGCCAGTCGCCCGGCATGGGCTGGAGTTGAGTGCTCGTCGGCTCCGTCATGTCGGCAGACTAGTCCGCGCCACCGACATCACCCCGTGTCCGGCGCGGCATCACGCCTCGTCCCGCACGAGCGCCAGCAGCCGGTCGAGGACCCGGGGGCCGCCGGTGCGGATGCCGTCGTGCTCGAACTCGTCCGTGATCCAGGTGCGCAGGCCGCGGATGGCGCGGGCGGTGCGCAGGGAGTGGGCCGTGTCGACGTACATGTCGTCGTGGTAGACGGCCGCCACGACCGGCACCTCGTTGGCCGCGAGCCGGGCCGGGTCGTACAGGGGCGTCCAGTCGGTGCGGGCGGCGAGCAGGTCGGCGGTCTCGCGCAGGGGGCGCAGGGCCGGGTCGCAGTCGAACATCCAGGGGTGGATCGACTCGCCGGTGAACAGCAGCGGTTCGTCGCCCGCGAGGGCCTTGGCGGCGTCGAACCGCGGGAACTCGGCGCGGACCCGCTCGGCCGACCAGGCGGTGGGCCGGGTGTCCTGGCCGTAGATCGACTCGTGGATCAGGGCGTACAGCGGGTGGCGGGCGTAGGACAGCATGCCCTGCACCTGCTCCTGGAAGGCGTCGGAGAGCGTGTGGCCCTGCGGCGTGCGGACGAAGGCGTCCTCCAGGAGGTAGTGGAGGCGGTGGGTGCCGTCGCCGGTGCCGAGGACGATGCCGAGGGACTGGAACGCCTCGACGGTGAGCCGGTAGCCGTTCGCGAGGACCACGTCGTGCGTCAGCAGGTGGTCGGCGATCCGGCGGGCGCGCTCGACGTCCTGCGGGTAGCGGGCGTAGTGGGCGGTCACCTTGCGTTCGACGCGCGGGAAGGCCGCCCGGTAGACGTCGTCCGCGTGGGCGTCCAGGGAGGGCAGCCCGCCGGTGATGACGGCGGTGGCCAGGCCCTCGGGGGCGAGGGAGAGGTAGCTGGTGGCGCAGAAGCCGCCGAAGCTCTGGCCGAGGACGGTCCAGGGCGCGCCGCCGGTGACCTCGGCGCGGACGGCCTCGCAGTCGCGGACGATCGAGTCGGCGCGGAAGTGCGTGAGGTAGTCGGCCTGTTCGGCGGGTCCGCCGCGCAGCGGGAGCGTCTGACGGCCCGCGGGCGTGGAGTGGCCGGTGCCGCGCTGGTCGAGGAGGAGCACGCGGTACTCCTTCAGGGCCCTGCCCAGCCAGCCGGGCCGGCCCACGGAGCGGTCCGCGCCGAAGCCGGGCCCGCCCTGGAGGTAGAGCAGCCACGGCAGGTCCTGGTGCGCCTTGTCGGTCGCGACGACCTCGCGGGCGTACAGCTCGATCGTCTCGCCCTCGGGGCGGTCGTGGTCCAGGGGGACGGTGAAGCGGCGGTCGGTGAGGAGGACTCCGGGCTGGCGGTAGCTGAGCGTCAACAGGGCTCCCGGGACGGGCGGATTTTCGGACCGCGTCCCAGTCCATCACACGGAACGTCCGCCGGTGAGTCCTTCGATCATGAAACCTTGCTGAACGGCGGTTCAGGCTCAGCGGGCGGCCAGGCTGGAGCGGCGGACCACCAGTTCGGGCTGGAGGACGACCCGCCGGTGCTCGTGCGGGCGTGCCGTGCCCTCCTCCTCCGTCTCCTCCAGGAGCAGGTCGGCGGCCATGGCGCCCATGGTGACGGCGGGCTGCCGTACCGAGGTGAGCGGGACGGCGGCGGCCGCCGCGAACTCGATGTCGTCGTAGCCGACGATGGCGAGGTCGTCGGGGACGCGCACACCGGCCGCGTACATGGCCTGGAGCACGCCGAGGGCGAGCAGGTCGTTGGCGCAGAACACCGCGGTGGGCCGGTCGGCGAGGCCGAGGAGGCGGGCCCCGGCGTCCCGGCCGGCGGCGACGTCCAGCCGCTCGGTGGGCAGTTCGCGCAGCGCGTCGGGGCCGAGCCCGGCCTCGGCGAGCGCTTCCAGGGCGCCGGTGCGGCGGTCGCGGACCTGGTTGAGGCCGGGCGGGCCGCTGACGTAGGCGAGGGAGCGGTGCCCGGCGTCGACGAGGTGGCGTACCGCGAGGGCGCCGCCCGCGACGTCGTCGACGGAGACCGAGCACTCGGTGGTGCCCTCGGCGACCCGGTCGACCAGGACGAACGGGATGCCGTGCCGGCGGAAGGCCTCGATGTTGCGGCCGGTCGCGTCGGCCGGGGTGAGCAGCACGCCGCGCACCCGCTGCTCGGCGAAGAGTGAGAGGTACTCGGCCTCCTCGCCGGGGTTCTGGGCGCTGTTGCAGACCATCACGCCGAGCCCGGCCTGGCGGGCCGCGCGCTCGGCGCCGCGCGCCACGTCGACGAAGAAGGGGTTGCCCATGTCGAGGACGAGCAGCCCCATGATGCGGCTGCGGCCGGCGCGCAGCTGGCGCGCGGACTCGCTGCGGACGTAGCCGAGCCGGTCTATCGCGGACAGCACGCGGGCCCGGGTCTCGGTGGCGACCGTGTCCGGGCGGTTGATCACGTTCGACACCGTGCCGACGGAGACTCCGGCGGCGCGGGCGACGTCCTTGATACCCACCGACTGGGCCATCGGGCAGGGACCTCCAGGGGGAGACGAGGGGGGCGGCGGCCGGGGCGGCTTCACATTACCGGCACGCCGCCCCGGGAACCGGTCTCGGTCAGGCGGGCAGGCGGAAATCGACGACGTGCAGTGCCGAGGGCGTCGTACCGCTGGACTTCTCCTGGTACATGAAGGACAGCACGCCGTCCTGCGCGACGCGCGTCTCGTCGATGACGACCTCGCCGAAGGCGCCCAGGCCGCTGCCGTCGAAGAGGATCCTCCAGTCGGTGTACCCGGAGGCCGCCGAGGCGCCGGCGATCCTGCCGAAGGGGAAGATCGCGTAGGCGTTGTCGTACTTGTCCAGGATCAGCTTGGTGCGCTGGCTGGAGTTGAGCGGGACCGGTATCTCGGTCTTCTGCCAGGTGCCGGAGGCGTTCCTGCGGACGTGGAAGGCCCGGCCGTTGGCGGTCCGGTCGGAGACGTAGTTCGTGGTGCACTGCCCGAAGCGGCCGGGCACGTAGGAGATGATCGCGTGCGGCCGGCCCGCGGAGTCGGTGAACTGGCTCTCCTGGTTCATCAGGGAGTGGTCCGGGTTCAGCGGGTCCACGACCAGGCCGGCATCGGTCACGGACACCTTGTCGGAGCCGCCGGTGGTGCCGACGACGGTGCCCGCGTTGTTGCGCCAGGTGCGGCCGCGGTCGTCGGAGTAGACGTAGCCGGTGTCGTGGTTGGTGATGCCGCCGCTGCTGCACATCACGGCGCCGTTCTGCTCGCGCCAGGTGAAGAAGGAGTGCAGCCGGCCGCCCCGGTCGTAGTCGATGCCGTGCAGGTACATGTTGCGGGCGGTGGAGGAGCCGTGCTCGCTGGTGTAGGTGCCGGTGGAGCTGGACCACTCCCCCAGGTTGGTCCACCGGGTGCCGTCGTACTCGGCGAGGGCGTTGCGGCCGTTGCCCGAGACGGCGACGCGGTAGCTGAGCTGGAGCCTGCCCTCCGGTGTGGAGATGAACTGGGGGTAGGTGAACTGCGAGGTCAGCGCGAGCCCGTCCAGGGTCGACTGGGGCGCGCCGAAGCGGCTCGCTGTCCAGCTGAGGCCCGCCGGGTCGTCCATGAGCCCGGCAACCGACTTGACGTAGGTGAAGCCGTCGCTGTGGGAGTCCATGTTGAGGTGCAGCCGGCCGTCGATCTTGGAGACGCCCATCGAGATGACGTTGTGGGAGTCGTTGTACCGCAGCGTGTGGCCGACCTTCACCGTCGACCAGGTGCTCCCGCCGAGAACACGGCGGCCGACGACGGCGTTGCGGTCGGCGGTGTACCAGACGGCGTACTGGTAGCCCTTGTAGGTCAGCAGGCCGTTCTTCTGGAACGAGTTGTTGTTGACCAGCCCGTCGTAGGAGACGAAGAAGAGGGCCTGGCTGTCGAGCGTGGTGGTGCCGGTCCGGGTGACGGAGGGGCCGGGGTCGGCGGCCCGCGCGGTGCCGGAGGCGAAGGCGGGGGTCACCACGGCTCCGGCCAGGGCGGCGGCCAGCAACGTACGTCTGTGCATCTCGTGGACTCCATCGTCATGCGAGGTGGAACACTTCGGTGAGGGGTTTCATGGCCTCGTCGGGCCGGGCGCCGTCCAGCGACTCGAAGAACGGCGCCATCTCCGCCTGCCAGCGGGCGTTGACGTCGGTGGCTTCCATGCCGGCCTGGGCGGCCGCGAAGTCCTCGGTCTCCAGGTAGCCGACGAGCAGTCCGTCCTCGCGCAGGAAGAGCGAGTAGTTGTGCCAGCCGGTCTCCTTCAGCGCCTGGAGCATCTCCGGCCACACGGCGGCGTGCCGCTCGCGGTACTCGTCGAGACGGTCCGCCCGGACCTTCAGCAGGAAGCACACGCGCTGCATCAACGACCTCCCAGGGTCTAGAAGTTGAACTGGTCGATGTTCTTGGCGTCGAACACGGTCGGCTTGCCGAGGCTGATCACGCCGTCCTTGCCGATGGTGTACTCGCCCATGGAACCGGCCTTGAAGGTCTCGCCCTCCTTGCCGGTGATCTGCCCCGAGGACAGCGCGACGGCGGTGCGGGCGGCCAGCTCGCCGAGCTTGGCCGGGTCCCACAGCTCGAACGCCTCGACGGTGCCGTTCTTGACGTACTTGCGCATGTCGTTCGGGGTGCCGAGGCCGGTCAGCTTGACCTTGCCCTTGTACTTGGAGCCCGACAGGTACTGGGCGGCGGCCTTGATGCCGACGGTGGTCGGGGAGATGATCCCCTTCAGGTTCGGGTACTCCTGGAGCAGGCCCTGGGTCTGCTGGAAGGACTGCTGGGCGTCGTCGTTGCCGTACGCGACCTTCACCAGCTTCATGTTCTTGTACTCGGGCTTCTTCAGCTCGTCCTTCATGAAGTCGATCCAGGTGTTCTGGTTCGTCGCGGTCTGCGCGGCGGACAGGATCGCGATCTCGCCCTTGTAGTCGATCTGCTTGGCGAGCAGCTGCACCTCGGTGCGGCCCAGGTCCTCGGCGGAGGCCTGCGAGACGAAGGCGTTGCGGCAGTCGGGCGTGGTGTCGGAGTCGTAGGTGACGACCTTGATGCCGTTCTTCATGGCCTGCTTGAGCGCGGTGCACAGGGCGCCCGGGTCCTGCGCGGACACGGCCATCGCGTCGACCTGCTGCTGGGTGAGCGTGTTGACGTAACTGACCTGCCCGGCGGTGTCGGTCGCGCTGGACGGACCGACCTCCTTGTACTTGGAGCCCAGCTCGGTCAGGGCCTTCTCGCCGCCCTTGTCGGCGGAGGTGAAGTACGGGTTGTTGACCTGCTTGGGCAGGAACCCGACGGTCAGCCCCTTCTTCAGCTCGGCGTTGGGGTCGGCCTTGCCGGCGGTGGCCGCGGAACCGCCTTCGTTCGCGACGTCCTTCTTGGTGGTGCCGCCGCCGCAGGCGGTGAGCGCCAGGGCGAGGGAGGTGGCGGTGGCGAGCGCCGCGCAGCTGCGGCGGAGCGTGGTCTTGCGCATGGCTGTGGTCCTTTACGAGGAAGGGCTGGGTTATGAGGTGGGAGTCGAGGCGGCTCTGCGGCCCGCCCTCGCTGTGGAGATCTGCCGTACGACCCGGGGGCCGAGCACGGACAGAACGAGCAGGACGCCGGTGACGACGATCTGCGACTGGGCGGAGACGTCCTGGAGGCTCATCACGTTCTGCAGCGCCCCGAGGAGGAACACGCCGGCGATCGCGCCGCCCAGCGTGCCCTTGCCGCCGTCGAAGTCGATACCGCCGAGCAACACGGCCGCCACGACGGAGAGTTCCAGACCCGTGGCGTTGTCGTAGCGGGCGCTGGCGTAGTGCAGCGCCCAGAAGATGCCGGTCAGCGAGGCCATCAGACCGGTCAGGGTGAACAGGATCAGCTTCTGCCGCTTGACCCGGATCCCGGCGAAGCGGGCCGCCTCCTCGCTCGCCCCGATCGCGAACAGCGAGCGGCCGAACGGCGTGGCGTGCAGCGCGACCACCGCGATGGCGAGCAGGACGAGGAACGGCAGGAAGGCGTACGGGATGAAGGTGTCGCCGATGCGGCCGGCCGCGAAGTCCAGGTACTGCGTCGGGAAGTCGGTCACCGCGTCCGAGCCGAGCACGATCTGCGCGATGCCCCGGTAGGCGGCCAGGGTGCCGATGGTGACGGCGAGGGACGGCAGTCCCAGCCTGGTCACCAGCAGGCCGTTGATCAGTCCGCAGACCACGCCCAGCAGCAGGCAGATCGGGATGATCGTCTCGATGGCCATGCCCTGGTTCCACAGGGCGCCCATCACCGCTCCGGACAGACCGGCCGTGGAGGCCACCGACAGGTCGATCTCGCCGGAGACGACCAGCAGGGTCATCGGCAGCGCGATCAGCGCGATCGGCAGCGTGTTGCCGATCAGGAACGACAGGTTGAGCGCGTTGCCGAACCCGTCGACGAAGCCGAAGGAGAACAGCAGGACGACGATGAGGAGTACACCGACGACCGTGTCCCAGCGGACCGCTCGGCTCAGGGAGATGTCAGCCATGGCGGGCGTTCCTCTTCTTCAGGGCGGAGGCCACGCGCAGCGCGACGATCCGGTCGACCGCGATGGCGAGGATGAGCAGGATGCCGTTGATGGCGAGCACCCAGACGGAGCTGACGCCGAGGGCGGGCAGCACGCTGTTGATGGAGGTCAGCAGCAGCGCGCCGAGGGCCGCGCCGTAGACACTGCCGGAGCCGCCGGTGAAGACCACGCCGCCGACCACGACCGCGCTGACGACGGTCAGTTCGTAGCCGTTGCCGGTGCCGGAGTCGACGTTGCCGAACCGGGCCAGGTACATCGCGCCGGCGAGTCCCGCGAGGGCGCCGCAGAAGGTGTACGCGGCGAGGATCCGCTTGCGGACCGGGATGCCGGCGAGGCGGGCGGCCTCCGGGTTGGAGCCGAGGGCGTACAGTTCGCGGCCGCTGCCGAAGTGCTTGAGGTAGTAGGCGGTGGCGACGAGGACCACCAGGGCGATCAGCGCCAGGTACGGCACCGCCGAGATGCCGCCGGAGCCGAAGTCGACGAAGCCGCCGGGCAGGTCGGCCGCGGTGATCTGCCGGGAGCCGACCCAGATGGAGTCGATGCCGCGGATGATGTACAGCGTGCCGAGGGTGACCACGAGCGCGGGCACCTGGCCGAGGCTGACGAGCAGTCCGTTGAGCAGTCCGAAGCCGATGCCGAGCAGCACGGCCAGGGCGATCGCGACGACCGGGTTGCCGCCGCCCTGGAGGTAGGTGCCGGCGGCGAAGGCGCTGATGCCGAGGGTGGAGCCGACGGACAGGTCGACGTTGCGGGTGATGACGACCAGCGACTGGCCGGTGGCGACCAGGACGAGGATCGTCGCGTTCAGCAGCAGGTCCTTGATGCCCTGCTCGGAGAGGAACTCGCTGTTGCCGGCCTGGGTGACGGCGATCATCACCAGGAAGACGACCAGGATGGCGAGTTCGCGCATCTTGAAGACGCGGTCGACGAGCCGGGTGCCGCTCGACTTGGGCACGTCGGCCACGGGGGCCTCTTGCGGGGTCACGACCGTCATGCGGCGGCCCTCCCGGTGGCTGCTGCCATCACGGTTTCCTCGGTGGCGTCGGAGCGCGGGATCTCGGCGGTGAGGCGGCCCTCGTGCATCACCAGCACGCGGTCGGCCATGCCGAGGATCTCGGGCAGGTCGGAGGAGATCATCAGGACGGCCACCCCGTCGGCGGCCAGCTGGGACAGCAGCCGGTGCACCTCGGCCTTGGTGCCGACGTCGATGCCGCGGGTCGGCTCGTCGACGATCAGCACCTTCGGGCCGGTGGCGAGCCACTTGGCGAGGACGACCTTCTGCTGGTTGCCGCCGGAGAGCGTGTTGACCGTGTCGGCGATGCGGGCGTACTTCACCTGGAGCTTGACGGCCCAGTCGAGGGAGCGGCTGCGTTCGGCGCCGCGGTCCATGAGCCCGGCCTTCACGGTCGTGCGCAGCCCGGTGAGGCCGATGTTGCGCTCGATGGACATGTCCATCACGAGGCCCTGGGCGCGCCGGTCCTCGGGGACCAGGGCGAGTCCGGCGGACATCGCGGTGGAGGGGGCGCCGTTGACCAGGGCCCTGCCGCGGACGGAGACCTCGCCGGCGTCCCAGCGGTCGATGCCGAAGATGGCGCGGGCCACCTCGGTGCGGCCTGCGCCGACGAGGCCCGCGAGTCCGACGATCTCGCCGTGCCGGACCTCGAAGGAGACGTCGGTGAACACGCCCTCGCGGGTCAGCCGGCGCACGCTCAGGGCGACCTCGCCCGGCTCGACCTCCTGCTTGGGGTACAGCTCGTCGAGGTCGCGGCCGACCATGCGGCGCACCAGGTCGTCCTCGGTCATGCCCTCCAGGGGCTCGCTGGCGATCCAGGCGCCGTCGCGCAGGGTGGTGACCCGCCGGCAGATCTCGAAGATCTCCTCCAGCCGGTGGGAGATGAAGAGCACGGCGGCGCCCTGCTCGCGCAGGGTGCGCACGACACCGAAGAGACGGGCGACCTCGCTGCCGGTGAGGGCGGCGGTCGGCTCGTCCATGATCAGGACGCGGGCGTCGAAGGACAGGGCCTTGGCGATCTCGACGATCTGCTGGTCGGCGATGGACAGGCCGCGCGCGGGCCGGTCGGGGTCGAGCTCGACGCCGAGGCGCTTCATCAGCTCGGCGGTCGCGTTGCGTGTGGCCTTGTGGTCGATCCGGCCGAGGGCGCGGCGCGGCTGGCGGCCCATGTAGATGTTCTCGGCGATCGACAGGTCGGGGAAGAGCGTCGGCTCCTGGTAGATCACGGCGATGCCGGCGTCGCGGGCGTCGCCGGGGCCGTGGAAGGCCACGGGCGCACCGTCGAGCAGCACCTGGCCGGCGTCCGGCCGGTGCACTCCGGCGAGCGTCTTGATGAGGGTCGACTTGCCGGCACCGTTCTCACCGGCCAGGGCGTGCACCTCCCCGGGGAACAGCTCCAGGGAGACGTCCCGCAGGGCGCGGACCGCGCCGAAGGACTTCGAGACGTCCTTCAGTGCCAGAACCGGGGCCGGACCCGTGGTGGACGGGTGGGTCATGGGGGCTCCTCGACGACGCCTGCGGGAGCGCCTCGCGGCGTCGTGGGCGTCGTGAAAGGTTTCAACTGGGTTGCCGGGACGTTAGGCGGGTCGCGCATGTCACGTCAATGGGTTCCGGTCGAAAAAGTTTCGAAGCCAGAAGGTCACGCGCTGGTCACGGGAAATCGTCTTGGTCGGAGGGGTTGACACCCCTTCGGGGGGCCCCTAACTTCGCGTCCTGAATCGTTTCATTCAGTGGTCGTCCCGCGTGGCCGTGGCGACCCGATGTCTCAGGAGTTCTGACGTGACCGAGCTCGCCGCGGCGAAGGCCGCTCTCAAGACACAGGCCGTCGAGACGCCGTCGTGGGCGTACGGGAACTCCGGCACGCGGTTCAAGGTGTTCGCGCAGCAGGGCGTTCCGCGCACGCCGCAGGAGAAGCTGGACGACGCGGCGAAGGTGCACGAGTTCACCGGGGTCGCCCCGACGGTCGCCCTGCACATCCCGTGGGACAAGGTCGACGACTACGCGGCGCTGGCGAAGCACGCCGAGGACCGCGGGGTGCGGCTCGGGGCGATCAACTCCAACACCTTCCAGGACGACGACTACAAGCTCGGCAGCATCTGCCACCCGGACGCCGCGGTGCGGCGCAAGGCCGTGGACCACCTGCTGGAGTGCGTCGACATCATGGACGCCACCGGGTCCACGGACCTGAAGCTGTGGTTCGCCGACGGGACGAACTACCCCGGGCAGGACGACATCCGGGGACGGCAGGACCGGCTGGCCGAGGGGCTGGCCGAGGTGTACGAGCGGCTCGGGGACGGGCAGCGGATGCTGCTGGAGTACAAGTTCTTCGAGCCGGCGTTCTACACGACGGACGTGCCGGACTGGGGCACCGCCTACGCCCACTGTCTGAAGCTCGGGCCGAAGGCCCAGGTCGTCGTCGACACGGGGCATCACGCGCCGGGGACCAACATCGAGTTCATCGTGGCGACGCTGCTGCGGGAGGGGAAGCTCGGCGGGTTCGACTTCAACTCGCGGTTCTACGCGGACGACGACCTCATGGTGGGCGCCGCGGATCCGTTCCAGCTGTTCCGGATCATGTACGAGGTGGTGCGGGGCGGGGGGTTCTCGCCCGAGGTCGCGTTCATGCTCGACCAGTGCCACAACATCGAGGCGAAGATCCCGGCGATCATCCGGTCCGTGATGAACGTGCAGGAGGCCACGGCGAAGGCGCTGCTGGTCGACGGGGACGCGTTGAGTGCGGCGCAGCGCGGTGGGGATGTGCTGGAGGCGAACGCCGTGTTGATGGACGCATACAACACGGATGTGCGGCCGTTGCTCCGGGAGGTGCGCGAGGAGATGGGGCTGGACCCCGAGCCCCTTGCCGCGTACCGGCGGTCCGGGTGGGCCGAGAAGATCGTGGCTGAGCGGGTTGGCGGGCAGCAGGCGGGGTGGGGTGCGTAAGCGTCTGCCGAGTTCTGTGATCTGCGGGGTGCGGGTTCTCTGTGGTTGATCGCGCAGTTCCCCGCGCCCCTGAAAAGAAGGCACCTCTCCCGCTCTCTCTTGAAAAGGAACTGTTCATGGCTACCCATCCCGAAGCTGCCGCTCTGCTGGCACGGTCGCACCGGCTCGGGGCCGATCCCCGGAACACCAACTACGCGGGGGGCAACGCCTCCGCCAAGGGCACCGAGACCGATCCCGTCACCGGTGGGGACGTCGAGCTGATGTGGGTCAAGGGATCCGGGGGTGATCTCGGGACGCTGACCGAGGCGGGACTGGCCGTGTTGCGGCTGGACCGGATGCGGGCACTCGTCGACGTGTACCCGGGCGTGGAGCGCGAGGACGAGATGGTCGCCGCGTTCGACTACTGCCTGCACGGCAAGGGCGGGGCCGCGCCGTCCATCGACACCGCCATGCACGGGCTGGTCGAGGCCGCGCACGTCGATCATCTGCACCCGGACTCCGGGATCGCGCTCGCCTGCGCCGCCGACGGGGAGAAGCTGACCGCCGAGTGCTTCGGGGACACGGTCGTGTGGGTGCCGTGGCGGCGGCCGGGGTTCCAGCTGGGGCTGGACATCGCCGCCGTGCAGAAGGCCAACCCGCAGGCCATCGGCTGCGTCCTCGGCGGACACGGCATCACCGCCTGGGGTGACACCTCCGAGGAGTGCGAGCGGAACTCGCTGCACATCATCCGGACCGCCGAGAAGTTCCTCGCCGAGCGCGGGAAAGCCGAGCCCTTCGGGCCGGTGATCGAGGGGTACGCGGCGCTCGGCGCCGGTGAGCGGCGGGAGCGGGCCGCCGCGCTCGCGCCGTACGTGCGCGCCCTCGCCTCGCAGGACCGGCCTCAGGTGGGGCACTTCACCGACTCCGAGGTCGTCCTCGACTTCCTCGCGAGCGCCGAGCACCCGAGGCTCGCCGCGCTCGGCACCTCCTGCCCGGACCACTTCCTGCGGACCAAGGTGCGGCCGCTGGTGCTGGACCTGCCGCCGACCGCCCCGCTCGACGAGGCCATCGCGCGGCTGAAGGAGCTGCACGCGGAGTACCGCGAGGAGTACGCCGCCTACTACCGGCGGCACGCCGAGCCCGACTCCCCCGCCATGCGCGGCGCCGACCCGGCGATCGTGCTGATCCCGGGGGTCGGCATGTTCTCGTTCGGCAAGGACAAGCAGACCGCCCGGGTCGCGGGCGAGTTCTACGTCAACGCCATCAATGTGATGCGCGGGGCGGAGGCCGTGTCCACGTACGCGCCGATCGAGGAGTCGGAGAAGTTCCGCATCGAGTACTGGGCGCTGGAGGAGGCCAAGCTCCAGCGGATGCCGAAGCCCAAGGCGCTCGCGACGCGGGTGGCGCTGGTGACCGGTGCCGGCAGCGGGATCGGCAAGGCCATCGCGCACCGGCTCGTGGCCGAGGGCGCCTGTGTGGTCGTCGCCGACCTCAACACGGAGAACGCCGAGGCCGTCGCCGAGGAGCTGGGCGGCCCCGACAAGGCCGTCGCCGTGACCGTGGACGTGACGTCCGAGGAGCAGATCGCCGAGGCGTTCCGGGCGGCGGTGCTGGCCTTCGGCGGTGTCGATCTCGTGGTCAACAACGCGGGCATCTCGATCTCCAAGCCGCTGCTGGAGACCTCCACCAAGGACTGGGACCTGCAGCACGACATCATGGCCCGCGGCTCCTTCCTGGTGTCGCGGGAGGCGGCCCGGGTGATGATCGCCCAGGAGCTGGGCGGTGACATCGTCTACATCGCCTCGAAGAACGCCGTCTTCGCCGGTCCCAACAACATCGCCTACTCGGCCACCAAGGCCGACCAGGCCCACCAGGTGCGGCTGCTCGCGGCCGAGCTGGGCGAGCACGGGATCCGCGTCAACGGGATCAACCCCGACGGTGTCGTGCGCGGCTCGGGCATCTTCGCCGGCGGGTGGGGTGCCAAGCGGGCCGCCGTGTACGGGGTCGAGGAGGAGAAGCTGGGCGAGTTCTACGCCCAGCGGACCATCCTCAAGCGCGAGGTGCTCCCCGAGCACGTGGCCAACGCGGTGTTCGCGCTGACCGGCGGGGACCTCACCCACACGACCGGTCTGCACATCCCCGTCGACGCCGGCGTCGCGGCCGCCTTCCTGCGATGAGCGCGGACGTGAAGTCGTACGCCGCGGTCGACCTCGGCGCGTCCAGCGGGCGCGTCATGGTCGGCCGCGTCGGCCCGGACAGCCTGGAGCTCGCCGAGGCGCACCGCTTCCCCAACCGGCCCGTGCGGACGCCCGAGGGGCTGCGCTGGGACGTCCTCGCCCTGTACGCCGGAGTCCTGGAGGGGCTCAGGGCGGCCGGGCAGGCCGACTCCGTCGGCATCGACAGCTGGGCCGTGGACTACGGGCTGCTCGACGCGGACGGGGCGCTGCTCGGCAACCCGGTGCACTACCGGGACGCGCGGACCGAGGGCGTCGCGGAGAAGGTGTGGGCGACCGTGCCCGCCCAGGAGCTGTACGCCGCGACCGGTTTGCAGTACGCGCCCTTCAACACCCTGTACCAGTTGACGGCGGCCCGGTCGACGGCCCAGCTCGCCCAGGCGCGGCGGCTGTTGCTGATGCCGGACCTGCTGACGTACTGGCTCACCGGCGAGCAGGGCACCGAGCTGACCAACGCCTCGACCACCCAGCTCATCGACCCGCGCACCCGGGACTGGGCGTACGGCGTCGCGGAGCGCCTGGGGATCGACCTCGGGCTGTTCGCGCCGCTGCGGCAGCCCGGTGATCCGGCGGGGCTGCTGCGTCCCGAGGTGCTGGAGGAGACCGGGCTGGCCGGTCCCGTGCCGGTGACGGCCGTCGGATCGCACGACACCGCGTCGGCGGTCGCGGCCGTCCCCGCGACGGGTGAGCGGTTCGCCTACATCTGCACCGGCACCTGGTCGCTGGCCGGCCTGGAGCTGGACGCGCCGATGCTGACCGAGGAGAGCCGGGCGGCCAACTTCACCAACGAGCTGGGCCTCGACGGCACGGTCCGCTACCTGCGCAACATCATGGGGCTGTGGCTGCTCCAGGAGTGCGTGCGGGCCTGGGGCGACCCGGACCTGGGCGGGCTGCTGCTGGAGGCGTCCAAGGCAGAGGCGCTGCGGTCGGTCGTGGACGCGGGCGACGCGGCGTTCCTGGCGCCGGGGCGCATGCCCGAGCGGATCGCCGAGGCGTGCCGGGCCTCCGGGCAGCCCGTGCCCCGGACTCCCGGCGAGGTGACGCGCTGCATCCTCGACTCGCTCGCCCTCGCGCACCGCAAGGCCGTCCAGGACGCGCAGCGGCTCGCCGGGCAGACGGTGGACGTCGTGCACGTGGTGGGCGGCGGCACGCGCAACGCGCTCCTGTGCCAGCTGACCGCCGACGCCTGCGGGCTGCCGGTGGTGGCCGGGCCGACCGAGGCGGCCGCCCTCGGCAACGTGCTCGTGCAGGCCCGGGCGCACGGACTGGTCGGGGACCTCGCGGGCATGCGGGACCTGCTCGTGCGGACCCAGCCGCTGACCCGGTACGAGCCGCGGGGCGGCACCGAGCGGTGGCGCGCCGCGCAGGCCCGGCTCGCCGGGGACTGACGGGGTCTCCCCCGGGGCTCGTGCCCGGACTACGCTGCACTCATCCGATGATCGACCACAAGGAGCCGCGATGCGTGTCGCCCTGTTCCTGACCTGTGTCAACGACACGCTGTATCCGGACACCGGGCGCGCTGTGGTGAAACTGCTGACCAGGCTGGGGGTCGAGGTCGACTTCCCGATGGCGCAGACCTGCTGCGGGCAGGCGCACTACAACACCGGGTACCGCCATGAGGCCGAGCCGCTCGCCCGGCATTTCTCCGATGTCTTCGGCGAGTACGAGGCGATCGTGACGCCGTCCGGGTCGTGCGGGTCGATGGTGCGGGAGCTGTATCCGCGGATGGGCGAGCGGGCCCGGGCCGAGGGCCGCGGGGACAGCCTCGCGGCCACCCTGGCGCCGGTGGTGCCGAAGACGTACGAGCTCACGGAGTTCCTGGTGGACGTGCTGGGCGTGACGGACGTCGGGGCGTACTACCCGCACACGGTGACCTACCACCCGACCTGCCACGGACTGCGCGGGCTGGGGCTCGGCGACCGGCCGCGGCGGCTGCTCCGGGCGGTCGAGGGGCTGGAGCTGGTGGAGCTGCCGGGGGCCGACGAGTGCTGCGGGTTCGGCGGCACCTTCGCGCTGAAGAACTCCGACGTCTCGGCGGCGATGGGCGCGGACAAGGTGCGCAACGCCGAGTCGACGGGCGCGGAGGTGCTGTGCGCGGCCGACAACTCCTGTCTGATGCACATCGGCGGCACGATGGCCCGGCTGCGGACCGGCATGCGGCCGGTGCACATCGCGGAGATCCTGGCGAGCACCAAGGAGGAACCGGCCGTATGAGCGGAACGTTCGTCGGGATGCCTGCGTTTCCCGAGGCCGCGCGAGAGGCAGTCGGCAACTCGACCCTGCGCGGCAATCTGCGGCACGCCACGCACACCATCCGCGCCAAGCGGGCGAAGGCCGTGTCGGAGGTGTCCGACTGGGCCGAGCTGCGCGAGGCGGGCAAGCGGATCAAGGACCACACGCTGCGCCATCTCGACCGCTACCTGGAGCAGTTGGAGGAGTCGGTCACGGCCGCGGGCGGCGTCGTGCACTGGGCCGCCGACGCGGCCGAGGCCAACGAGATCGTCACCCAGCTGGTGAAGATGACCGGCGAGTCGGAGGTCGTCAAGGTCAAGTCGATGGCCACGCAGGAGATCGGGCTCAACGAGGCGCTGGAGGCCGCGGGCATCCACGCCTACGAGACCGATCTCGCCGAGCTGATCGTGCAGTTGGGCAAGGACCGCCCCTCGCACATCCTCGTGCCGGCCATCCACCGCAACCGGGGCGAGATCCGCGACATCTTCGCCCGGGAGATGAGCGAGTGGGGCCGCCCCGCCCCCGAGGGCCTGACCGACACGCCCGCCGAACTCGCCGAGGCGGCCCGGCTGCACCTGCGGGAGAAGTTCCTGCGGGCCAAGGTCGGCATCTCCGGCGCCAACTTCATGGTCGCCGAGACGGGCACGCTCGTGGTGGTGGAGTCGGAGGGCAACGGTCGGATGTGCCTGACCCTGCCCGAGACGCTGATCTCCGTCGTCGGCATCGAGAAGATCGTGCCCACCTGGCAGGACCTGGAGGTGTTCCTGCAGACCCTGCCCCGCTCCTCGACGGCCGAGCGCATGAACCCGTACACGTCGACCTGGACCGGCACGACCGACGGGGACGGGCCGGGCACCTTCCATCTGGTGCTGCTGGACAACGGCCGCACCGACACCCTCGCCGACGAGGTCGGCCGGCAGGCGCTGCGCTGCATCCGCTGCTCGGCGTGCCTGAACGTGTGCCCGGTGTACGAGCGGGCCGGCGGCCACGCCTACGGCTCGGTCTACCCCGGTCCGATCGGCGCGATCCTCAGCCCCCAACTGCGGGGCACGGGCAGCGACATCGACGCCTCGCTGCCGTACGCGTCCTCGCTGTGCGGGGCGTGCTACGAGGTGTGCCCGGTCGCCATCGACATCCCCGAGGTGCTGGTGCACCTGCGGGAACGGGTCGTGGAGGGCGGTGAGGTCACCCGGGAGGGCAACAAGGTGGTGCTGCGGCCCGCGAAGGGCCATGCCGCCGAACGGGCGGCGATGCGCGCGGCCCGCTGGGCGTTCACGCACCCGGGCGCGCTGCGCACCGGCCAGCGCGCCGCCTCCCGGACCCGTCGCTTCCATCCCCGTACTCTGCCGGGCCCGGGCAAGGCGTGGAGCGGGACCCGGGAACTGCCGCCGGTGCCCGCCGAGCCGTTCCGGGACTGGTGGCAGCGCACGCGCGGCGGAAAGGACGGGGCGAAGTGAACAGCAGGGAGCGGATCCTGGGGCGGGTGCGGCGCGCGCTCGCCGACGCGCCGGCCGACGACGCGCCGATCGCGCGGGACTACCTGCGCGAGCACGGCGAGCGGACCGTCGCCCAGACGGTGGAGCTGCTCGCCGAGAACCTGGCGGACTACCGGGCGATCGTGCACCGCACCGACAGCGCCGGGCTCCCCGGGCTGATCGCGGGGCTGCTGGAGCAGCGCGGGTCGGCCTCGGTGCTGGTCCCGCCGGGGCTGGACGAGGGCTGGCTGGCGGCGACCGGCGTGACGCGGGTGGCCGACCGGGCCGGGAGTACGCCGCACGAACTCGACCGGGTGGACAGTGTCGTGACGGCCTGTGCGGTCGCGATCGCGGAGACCGGGACGATCGTGCTGGACGGTTCGCCCGACCAGGGGCGGCGCCGGATCACCCTCGTCCCGGACCATCACATCTGCGTCGTCCGCGTCCCGGGCCAGGTGGTCTCCTCCGTGCCGCAGGGACTCGAACGCCTCGATCCGGCCCGCCCGCTCACCTGGATCTCCGGGCCGTCGGCGACCAGCGACATCGAGCTGGACCGGGTCGAGGGGGTGCACGGGCCGCGCACGCTGGAGGTGATCCTGGCCGGCGAGGACTGACCGGGCTCAGGGCAGGATCGAGTCGACGTAGCCGCCGTCGACGCGCAGGGCACCGCCCGTGGTCGCCGAGGCCTGGTCGGAGGCGAGGTAGACGACCATGTTGGCGATCTCCTCGGGCTCGATCAGCCGTTGCAGCAGCGACTGCGGGCGGTGCTGCCGCATGAAGGCGCGCTGGGCCTCGTCCCAGGGCAGGTCGCGGTCGACGAGCTGGTAGACGAAGTCCTCCACCCCGCCCGTGTGGGTCGGTCCGGCGATGACGGAGTTCACCGTGACGCCCGTGCCGGCGGCCTGCTTGGCGAAGCCCCGGCTCACGGCGAGCAGGGCGGTCTTCGACATGCCGTAGTGGATCAT
Organism: Streptomyces olindensis; assembly: GCF_040645895.1. NCBI lineage: Bacteria > Bacillati > Actinomycetota > Actinomycetes > Kitasatosporales > Streptomycetaceae > Streptomyces > Streptomyces olindensis. Next base: position 136,543 of record NZ_JBEYZD010000010.1, read on the forward strand.
CTCGGCGGGGATGACGACCGCCGAGTCGCTGGCGATGTTCTGCACGCGTCCCCAGCCGCGCTCGGTCATGCCGGGCAGCACGAGACGGGTGAGGCGCACGGCGGCCAGGACGTTCACGTCGAAGTAGCGCCGCCACTCCTCGTCGCTGATCTGAAGGGGGTCGGCGGACTCGAAGACACCGAGGTTGTTGACGAGGATGTCCACCTGCCCCAGGGCGTCCAGCGCCTGCCCCGCGCCCTGGTCGGTCGTCACGTCGGCGGCCACGGGCACCAGGTCGGCACCGGGGACCTCGCCCTGCATCCGCTCCACGGCCTCCTGGACGCGCGGGGACGAGCGGCCGTTGACGCCGACCCGGGCGCCGGCCCGGGCCAGGCCCGACGCGATCGCGGCGCCGATGCCCTGCGTGGAGCCGGTCACGAGAGCGGTGCGGCCCTTCAGATCGATCTGCATGCCGTGTTCAGCCCTTTCCGTATGGGAGTGGTCGGGTACCCGCGGGTGCTCGCCGGGCACTCCCAGTCATACAGAAGGCGGCGCGCCGGGAGGCCGTTACGCGCCGGTGAGCCCAGGGGCGCTGACGACAGCGCCGGAGCACGCGAAGGCGCACACGACCTGTGAACACTACCCAGGGTTACACATAAGGCCCTGTGGGTAACGACGAGTTGACGCCGGGCCATCGCCCCCAGGAGGGCAGCAGGGATGACTGGACAGGGTGTGGACGCCGCCTTCCGGCCCGCCCCCCTGCCCTGCGGAGCGCCGGACATACGCGTCCGCTGACCGCTCGCTCCCGAGCGTCCGCCGACGTCCCTCTCCGCACGCCCTGCCGCGTTCCGGCTCGCTTCCCATCCTCCGATCTCGTGGAGACCCCTCATGCCGCATGCGCCCAGGCGGTCCGTGCCGCCTTTACGCCTCTCCCGCCGTACCCGACTCGCCGTCCCTCTCCTCCTCGGCACGCTCCTCACCGCCGGGTCTCTCTCCGGCGCCGCTCCCCCGGCGGAACGCGCCGCGCGGCTCTGCCCCGACGAGGGGCACGCGGCGCCGGCGGACTGGGCGCTCACATCCACCGATCCGGCCAACGACCACCACGCCTACGTCGCCAACGGCTTCCTCGGGCACAGCCTGCCGCCGGCCGGCTCGGGCTACTCCGTCTCGGAGCGGGACACCGGCTGGCCCCTCAAGACGCCCCGCTACGACGGGGCCTACGTGGCGGGCCTCTACGCGCACAACAAGCGGACCGCCGAGGACCGGCACGTCATCGCGGCGCTGCCCACCTGGTCGGGGCTCTCCGTCACCGTCGGGGACGAGACCTTCGGCCCGTCGACGCCCGCCGACCGGATCTCCGGCTACCGGCAGACCGTCTTCCTGCGCTGCGGCCTGGTGCGCACGTCCCTGACGTGGACCACCGGGGAAGGCCGGGCGACGGACCTGGTGTACGACGTCGTCGCCGACCGCAAGTACCGGCACGTCGGTGCGGTGCGGCTGCGGGTGACCCCGCGCTGGCAGGGCACCGCGAGCGTCACGGACCTGATCGACGGGCGCGGGGCGCGGCGGGTCTCCGCGACCGCGGACGGACCCGGCGGATCGGTGGAGGACCGGATCGCCGTGGCGTTCCGCACCGACGGGACCGGGGTGGACGGGGCGGTCGTCTCGACGCTCCGTCCGGACCAGGGGGTGCCGGTGCGCGGCTGGACCCGCGGCGGCGAAGGGCTGACGGCACGTCAGTCCGCCTCGGTGCCGGTGCGCGCCGGACGTGCCTACGCGTTCACCAAGTTCGTCGGCGTCGACACGGCGCTGACCTCCGCCCAGCCCGCGCGGAGCGCCGCCGAGGAGTCGCTGCGGGCCGCGGACCGGGGCTGGGAGCGGCTGTTCGGGCGGCACGCGGCCGAGTGGGAGCAGCTGTGGAGCGGCGACATCGAGGTGAGCGGGCAGCCCCAGCTGCAGAGATGGCTGCGCTCCGGCCTGTACGGGCTGCTGGCCAATACGCGGGACGGCTCGCCCGACAGCATCGCCCCGGCCGGTCTGACCAGTGACGACTACGCGGGGCTGAAGTTCTGGGACGCGGAGACGTGGATGTTCCCGGGTCTGCTGGCCTTCCGGCCAGAACTGGCGAGGCCGGTCCTGGAGTACCGCCACCGCACCATGCCGGCCGCCCGGCGCAACGCCGCCGCGCTCGGCCATCGCGGCCTGTTCTTCCCCTGGACCAGCGCCGACCGGGGCGATCTCACGTCCGAGTGCCACAGCGTGGAGCCGGACCACTGCCGCACGCAGATCCACCTCCAGTCCGACATCGCCCTGGCCGTCTGGCAGTTCCACCAGCAGACGGGGGACGAGGAGTGGCTGCGGGAGCGGGGCTGGCCGCTGCTGAAGGGCATCGCGGAGTTCTGGGAGAGCCGCGTGACCCGCAACGGCGACGGCAGCTACTCGATCCGGAACGTCTCCGGGCCGGACGAGTACAGCAACCACAAGAACGACGCGGTCTTCACCAACGCCGGTGCCGCGACCACCCTGCGCAACGCCACCCGCGCGGCCCGGGTCCTCGGAGAGCACGCGCCGGCCAACTGGACGGCCATCGCCGAAGGACTGCGCATCCCGTACGACGAGAAGACCAAGGTCTTCCGGCAGTACGACGGGTACGAGGGGGCACCCATCAAGCAGGCGGACGCCGTGCTGCTGATGTACCCGCTGGAGTGGCCCATGTCCGAGGAGGCGGCGTCCGGCACCCTCGACTACTACGCCGCCCGCTCCGATCCGGACGGCCCCGCCATGACGGACTCGGTGCACGCGGTGGACGCGGCGGCCATCGGCAAGCCCGGCTGCAACACCCACACGTATCTGATGCGGTCGGTCCGGCCGTTCGTGCGGGGGCCGTTCGCGCTGTTCTCCGAGGCACGCGGCGACCGCGCGGCCGGGGCCGGCGACCCGCACGCCGGGTTCCCGGCGGAGGACTTCCTGACCGGGAAGGGCGGCTTCGTGCAGGTCTTCACGCACGGGCTGACCGGGCTGCGCACCCGCTCGGGCACGGTGCGCCTGGACCCGATGCTGCCGCCGCAACTGTCCGAGGGCGTCACGCTCAGGGGACTGCGCGCGCACGGCAGGATCTACGAGGTCGCCATCGGCGCCGAGGAGACCAAGGTGCGGCTGGTCCAGGGGGAGCCGTTCGAGCTGGAGACCCCGCAGGGCTCGCAGATCGTCAGCTCCACGGCGCCGGCGGTCCTCAAGACCCGCCGCCCGGACCGGGTGCCGACGGACAATTTGGCCCGCTGCCGGCCGGCCGAGGCCACCTCGGAGCAGCCCGGCCTGTACGCGAACGCGGCCGTCGACGGGGACGGGACGACGCCCTGGTCGCCGAAGGCGGCCGAGGCGCGGCTGACCGTCGACCTCGGGCGCGCGGTGCGGGTCTCCGGGGTCGAGGTGGAGTGGACGGACGTCCGCCCGGGCTCGTACCGGCTCCTCGCGTCCGCCGACGGGGAGCGCTGGAGCGAGGCGACGCCCGGTGTCACCGCCCGCTTCGTGCGCGTGGAGGTGAGCGCGGCGGATCCCGGCGAGAAGGGAAAGCGGCCGGGCATCGAGGAATTGCGGGTCATTTCCTAGCCGCATCAACGGCTGTGCACCCCGGCTTTTACCGGCCGGGGTCACAGTCATTCCCTTTTCCGGAAAGCACGGAATATTTGTCGGCTTATCCTAGAAATACCCCCTTCAGGGGAACCTGGCACCCCGCTATTTACGGAATTTCCGGCCGCCCCCTCAATGGGATGGACCCGATTCCGTGAAAGGGAGGCCGCACCATGAGCAAGTACGACGTCGATGTCCTCATCGTCGGAAGTGGCCCGGTCGGCGCCACATTCGCACGGAAACTCGTGGACGCCGGGCACCACGTCCTGATGATCGACGCCGGCGCGCAGCTCTCCGGGAATTACGGAGAGCACCTCAAGAACAGCTTTCTGTACCAGAAGAACGTGGATCTTTTCGCGTCGGTGATCCGCGGACATCTGCACCCGATGTCCATCGCGTCGGACGATTCCCCGGTGGTCACTCTCGACCCGTCCTCCTTCTCGTACGACCCCGACGAATGGCCGGGATTCGTCCTCAACAACCAGAACCCGGAACAGAAGAAGCGCGACAACCTCGCCGCGTGCGCGTCCACGTACGCCGTCGGTGGCATGGCGACCCACTGGACGTGCGCCGTCCCCGAGTTCCACGCCACGCTGGAGCGCACGTACAACGGCGAGGGCTACCCCATCGAGGCCACCACGATGGACAAGCTCTACAAGGAGGCCGCGGCGCTGCTGCACAAGTCCGAGACGGTCTTCGCGCCCTCCGCCCGGCACCTCCTGGTGCGGGAGGTGCTGCACCGGGCCCAGTTCACCAGCGTCAAGGAACTCCCGCTCGCGGTCCGCACCCGGCCCGACCAGGCGAAGTCCGACGCCGTGCACTGGAGCGCCGCGGACACCGTCCTGGGCGAGCTCGCCAACCCGCGCCACACGCCGACCAAGGGGTCCTTCCGGCTGCTCGCCGAGCACCAGTGCACCCGGCTGGAGTTCTCCGACGCCGGTGACGGCGACCAGCGGGTGACCGGCGTGAAGGTCCGCAACCTGCGCGACCTGAACGAGAAGGTGACGATCAACGCCGAGGCGTTCGTCGTCGCCTGCAACCCGGTGCTGACCCCGCAGCTGCTGTTCGCCTCGGGCCTGCAGTCCGAGTCGCTCGGCCGCTACATGACCGAGCAGCCGATGGCGTTCTGCCAGACCGTCCTCAAGCAGTCGCTGCTCGACGACGTCGTCAACCTGCTGGGCAAGTACCCGGACGCCCAGAAGCGGGTGAAGGAGTACATCGAGAAGCAGAAGCAGAAGCAGGAGGAGAAGACGCCGGGTGCTGACCCGGTGCCCTTCCCCAAGGGGGAGCTGGAGCCGAACCTGTGGATCCCGGCCGTCCCGGGGCAGCCCTGGCACTGCCAGATCCACCGTGACGCGTTCAGCTACGGCGAGGTGCCGCCCAACATCGACAGCCGGCTCATCGTGGACCTGCGGTGGTTCGGGATGTCCCGGCCGCGCCGCAGCAACCGGATCACCTTCAGCAGCCACATCAAGGACACCTTCGGCATGCCCCAGCCGACGTTCCACTTCCGGCTGAGCAAGGAGGAGCGGGCCGACTGCGGCCGGATGATGGACCACATGATGCGGGTCGCCGCCCAGCTCGGCGGCTTCATGCCCGGCTCCGAGCCGCAGTTCCTCACCCCGGGCCTGCCCCTGCACATCGCGGGCACCACGCGCATGGGCAAGGAACGCAAGACCAGTGTCGTCGACCCGAACTCGCAGGTGTGGGGCGTGAAGAACCTCTTCCTCGGCGGCAACGGCCTGCACCCGTTCGGCAACGCCGCCAACCCCACGCTGACCAGCGTCGCCATGGCGCTGCAGTCGGTCGAGCAGATCAAGCGCATCCTGCCGAGCGCCTGAACACGTCGAGGAGGGACCACCATGACTCAGATCAGGCTGGCCGACACGCACATCGGCATCACGCCGACCGGCTGGACCAACGACGACTTCCCGCTGCTGGGCGACGACATCACCTTCGAACAGTGCGTCAGCGAGATCGCGTTAGCGGGCTTCGAGGGGTGCAGCATCGGCCACAAGTTCCCGACCGACGTGAACGCGCTGAACGAGGCCCTCGCCCTGCGCGGCCTCAGCGTCACCGAGCCCTGGGTGAGCACGTTCTTCACCGTGCCCGGCATGCGCGGGCGGACCATCGCGGCCTTCGAGGAGCGGATGGACTTCCTCGACGCCATCAAGGGCCCCGTGAAGACCAGGAGCATCGGAGTCGCCGAGTTCGGCAACTCCATCCACCTGATGCCCATCAGCCTCAGCGCCTCCAAGCCGGTGTTCACCGAGGACCACTGGAAGGCGCTGGCCGAAGGACTCGACGAGGTCGGGAAACTCGCCAGGGAGCGGGACTTCCAGCTCGTCTACCACCCGCACATGGGCACCGGGGTGCAGACCCAGGGCGAGGTCGACACGCTCATGCAGCGCACCAATCCCGAGTACGTCCATCTGCTGCTGGACACCGGGCACCTGTACTGGTCCGGCGGCGACCCGGTGGCCGTGATCGAGGCGCACGCCGGCCGTATCCGGCACGTGCACCTGAAGAACATCCGCAAGGCCGTACGCGACCGGCCCGAACTGGCCTCGGCCAGTTTCGAGGAGTTCGTCAGGGCCGGGATCTTCACGGTGCCGGGCGACCGGTCCGGCGGGGTGCCCTTCCCGGCCGTCCTCTCCGCCCTGGAGGCCAAGCAGTTCAAGGGCTGGCTGGTGGTGGAGGCGGAGCAGGACCCGCACGGGCCGCGCCCTCCGCTGTACTACGCCAAGCTGGCCCGCGCGTACCTGAAGGGGCTGGGACTGTGAGCGCGTACGCCACGCCGAGGTTCACCGAGTCGGTCATCGACGCCGACCCCCGCGACGGCTACTTCCTCCAGGCCGTCGACATCGACGGCGACGGCCGCCCCGACCTGGTCGCGTCGGGGCTCAGCGAGGGTCAGGTCGTCTGGTACCAGAACCCGTCCTGGACCAAGCGGACCATCGCGGACCTGCGCGGCCGCAAGCCGGTCGCCCTGGACGCCGCCGACCTCACCGGCGACGGCCTGCCGGACCTGGTCCTCAGCCACGACTACGGCAAGTGCATGTTCGACTGCGGCGCCCAGGACGGCAAGATCTCCTGGCTCCAGAACCCGGGCACCGGGCAGCCCGACGGTCCCTGGAAGCGCCGGCACGTCGCGGACCTGATCGCCACCCACCGGGTGCGGCTCGGCCACTTCACCACCGACCGGCGCCTCCAGCTCGCCGCGTTCCCGGTGGTCGGGCCGCAGGGCGGCGCGGCGGGCGTCAACTCCCCCGTGCACATCACGGTGTACGACGTGCCCGACGACGTGCTGGGCGCCGAGGGCTGGACGGGCCGGGCCGTGGACACCTCGCACTTCACCGTGGTGCACGGCGTGGTGTCGGCCCGCTTCCCGGGCACCCCGCGGCCGGACCGCGAGTCGTTCCTGCTGGCAGGGGGCGAGGGGATCAGCTGGCTGGGCCCCGGCCCCGGCACGACGGGCTCCTGGCAGCACTTCACGCTCGGCACGGGTGTGCCGCCGCAGAAGTCACCGGAGCTGGGCCGGTACTTCCGGGGCAGCGGCAACCTCGCGGTCGGGCGGATCGGCGGCCGGTCCTGCGCGGTGATCGTCACGCTGGAGCCGTTCCACGGCAACACCGTCGCGGCGTACGTACGGCCCGACAGCACCGCCTCGCCGTTCACCCAGCCCTGGCGGCGCAAGGTGCTGAAGGTGTTCGACCGCCCCGACCCCAAGTTCGACGCCGCCGGGCACCACGTGGTCGTCGCGGACTTCGACAACGACGGGGACGACGAGTTCCTGATCGGCATGCGCGGTCCCGCCCCGGCGCAGGGCGTCTGGTACTACAAGCTCGACGCGCAGGGGAACACGCTGCTCGAACAGCAGGTGAGCACGGAGTCCACGGCCCGGATCGCCGTGGCGGACTTCAACGGTGACGGCAGGCTGGACTTCGCCATCACCTCCTACGACACCGTCGGCTACTACCGGACCAAGGATCCGAAGGTGCGCCTCTACACCAACGCCTTCGCCTGGCCCTCGCCCGTCACGCCCCCGCCGGGCGGCGACGGCTGACGGTCCGCCGGGCTCCGGTTCTCCCGTGTCGCGGGGTGTCGCTGAGTACACCCCGCGACACGGGTTCTGATCCTGTTCACCGCGGTCGCCACGGCGACGCTGACCATGCAGGCGGTGGAGAGCGACGCCGTCGCCGCCTCCGGGGCGGTGAAGTCGGTGGACGCGAAGAACCTGGAGACGCTCAACTTCACGGTCGTCGGCATCATCGTGGTCTTCGTCTGCGTCATGCTGGTCAACTCCCTCTACGCGGCGCCCAGTTACCGGGAGCGGGAGTTCGGGCAGCAGCGTCTCGCCGGGGCCACTCGCGGTCAGGTGCTCAAAGCGGTGGCGGCCGAGGGGCTGGTCCTGACGGTCACCGGCGTGGGCTTCGGCACCCTGGCGGCGCTCGCGGGGATCGTCCCGTTCACCGTGGTCCGCACCGACGCCGTGCTGCCGGACCAGGTGTTCGGCGTGTGGCTCGCCGTCGCGGGCGTCGCGGCGGCGGTGACGCTGGGGACGGCTCTGGCGACGGCCCGGCGGGTGCTGCGCGCTCCCGCGGTGCGGGCGGTGGCGTCGGCCGCCGGTGGGTGACCCCCCGTGACAGCGGCACTGAACAAGCGCTTAGATAGTGCTTCGACCGTCCGCTGTCGCCGCCGACCAGGAGGCCCCCGTTGTTCACATCCGTCGACGACGTCTCCGCGCGTCTGGCCGAGACCGGCTACCTCGCCTCGCCCGCCGTCGCCACGACCGTCTTCCTCGCCGACCGCCTCGGCAAGCCGCTCCTGGTGGAGGGCCCGGCCGGCGTCGGCAAGACGGAACTCGCCAAGGCGGTCGCCGAGGTCGCCGGGGCGCGGCTCGTCCGCCTCCAGTGCTACGAGGGGGTCGACGAGTCCCGGGCGCTGTACGAGTGGAACCACGCCAAGCAGCTGCTGCGCATCAGCGCGGGCCGCGACGAGACCTGGGACGAGACGCGGACCGACATCTTCAGCGAGGAGTTCCTGCTCACCCGCCCGCTGCTGACCGCCATCCGGGGCGACGAGGCGAAGGTGCTGCTGATCGACGAGACCGACAAGGCGGACGTCGAGGTGGAGGGCCTGCTGCTGGAGGTGCTCAGCGACTTCCAGGTGACCGTCCCCGAGCTGGGCACCATCACCGCCACGCGCCGCCCCTTCGTCGTCCTCACCTCCAACGCGAGCCGGGAGCTGTCCGAGGCGCTGCGCCGCCGTTGCCTCTTCCTGCACATCGGCTTCCCGGACGAGGAGCTGGAGCGCCGGATCGTCCGGCTGAAGGTGCCGGAGCTGGACGAGGCGCTGGCCCGCTCGGTCGTCCGGGTCGTGGGCGCGCTGCGGGCGATGGACCTGCGCAAGGTGCCGTCGGTCGCCGAGACCGTCGACTGGGCGCGCACGCTGCTCGCGCTCGGCGCGGACACCCTGGACGAGACGGTCGTCCAGGCCACCCTCGGTGTCCTCCTCAAGCACCAGGACGACCTTCTCAAGGCGTCCGCCAAGCTCGACCTGGACGCCCTGTGACCACGCGGGCGGGCGTCGCGGAGCGTCTGACGTCCCTCGTGGGGGCACTGCGGGCGCACGGCGTCCGGATCGGCACCGGCGAGACGGTCGACGCGGCGCGGGCCGTCGGGGAACTCGGCCTCGCCGACCGGGAGCTGCTGCGCGAGGGGCTCGCGGCGACGCTGCTGCACGCACCCGGCCAGCGGCAGGTGTTCGACCAGGTCTTCGACCTGTACTTCCCGCGCGGCGTCGGCGGCCCGGAGCAGCGGCCGGCGGGGCGGGAGGATCTGCGGGACCGGCTGGCCGACGCCCTGGCCGCCGACGACCGGGCGCTGCTGGGCCGGCTGGCGATCGAGGCGGTCGACGGTTTCGGCGGCTACGGTTCCGCCCCGGAGTCCGACGGCTGGTCGTCCTATCAGGCGCTGGAGCGGCTGCGCCCGCAGACGCTCATGGCACGGGTCCGCGACACCGTGCGCGGCCGGGGCGGGAGTCCGGGCTTCACCGACCGGCTGCTGGAGGACGAGATCCGGCGGCGCATCGAGACCTTCCGCGCGCTGGTGGCCGCGGAGGCGCGGCGCCGGGTCGCCGAGCGGCGCGGGCGGGACGAGATCGCCCGGCGGGCGGTGCCCCCGACCGCCGACCGGGTCGACTTCCTGTTCGCCGGCAGGGACCGGCTGGCCGAGCTGCGCAGGACGGTCCAGCCGCTCGCGCGCAAGCTCGCGACCCGGCTCGCGGCCCGCCGCCGTCGCGCCTCCCGCGGCACGATCGACCTGCGGCGGACCCTGCGCGGTTCGCTGTCGACGGGCGGCGTGCCGATGCGGCCGGTGCTGCGCCGGCGGCGTCCCGCCCGGCCCGAACTGGTCCTGTTGTGCGATGTGTCGGGCTCGGTCTCCGGTTTCTCGGACTTCACGATGCTGTTGGTGCAGGCGCTGCACGACCAGTTCGCCAAGGTGCGCGTGTTCGCCTTCGTCAACCGGATCGACGAGGTGACCGGGCTGCTGGAGCACGGCACCGCCGACCCGGAGGGCCTGGCCGCCCGCATCCAGGCGGAGGCGGCGGTCACGGGCTACCACGGCAGCAGCGACTACGGCATGGCGCTGGGCGAGTTCGCCGAGCGCCACGCGGACGCGGTGGGTTCGCGCACGACGGTGTTCGTCCTCGGCGACGCCCGGACGAACCACGCCGACCCGAACCTGCCGGCCCTGCGGCGGATCGCCGAACGGGCGCGCCGCGTCCACTGGCTGAACCCCGAGCAGCGCTCCCGCTGGGGCACCGGGGACTCCGTCGCGCCCGCCTACGCCGAGCTGGTCGAGATGCACGAGTGCCGCACCGCCCGGCAGCTGAGCGCGCTGGTGGCGCGCCTGCTGCCGGTGTGATCAGGCGGCGGACCGCAGCGGGCCGGTGGGCATCAGCCCTGCTTCGCGTACTCCCGGGCCGTCTGCCCCTGGAAGTCGTAGACCACGACCTGCTCGTCGCCGACGACCCACGCGTCGTGGCCGGGTGAGCAGACGAACACGTCGCCGGGTCCGACCTCGCTCTCACCGCCGTCGTCCATGCGGATGTGCATCCGGCCCTGAGCCATGTAGCAGTTGTGGTGCATCTGACAGCTCTCGGTGCCCGCGATCGGGCCCACGGACTCCGTCCAGCGCCAGCCGGGTTCGAAGGTCGCCACGGCGAAGTCGAGATCCGTCATGTGGATGGCTTCGAGGTGGCCGCGGGGGAAATCACGCCGCTCGTCGGGCTTGTCGAGCGTCTTCACTTCCAACATGACGCGCTCCCTTCCGGCCGCGGTGCGCCGCGGCCGGGGCCGGCCTCCCCGGCGGCCCTGGACACCGCCGTCGGCGGTCGGCCCCCTACCCCTCCATGGTCCGCCTGTCCACCGGGGGCCGCCATTCGGGGCACCGGTCTCAAGCGCCGCCCCCGCACAGCGCGGTGAAACGCCCGGCGTCGATGTTGCCGCCGGAGAGGATGACGCCGACGCGGCCCGGGAGGTTGCCCGCGCGTCCGGTGAGCAGCGCGGCCAGCGGGGTGGCGCCGCTCGGCTCGAGGACGATCTTCAGCCGCTCGAAGGCGAACCGCATCGCGTCCCGGATCTCGTCGTCGGTGACCACGACGACGTCGTCGAGGAGCCTGCGGTTCAGGGAGAAGGTCAGTTCTCCGGGGGTGTGCAGGGCCTGGCCGTCGGCGATGGTGTGCGGGACCGGGATGCTGACGCGCCGGCCGGCCCGCAGGGACCGTCTGGTGTCGTCCCCGGCCTCCGGTTCGACGCCGATGACGCGGGTCGAGGGGTGCAGGCTCTTGACGGCCGTGCCGCTGCCGGCGATCAGGCCACCGCCTCCGACGGGTGCGAGCAGTGCGTCCAGCTCGCCCACTTCTTCGACGAGTTCGAGCGCGGCGGTGCCCTGTCCGGCGATGACGTGCGGATGCTCGTAGGGCGGGATGACCGTCAGGCCGCGCTCGGCGGCCAGGGCCTCGGCGAGGGCGACGCGGTCGCCGGTGTAGCGGTCGTACGTGACGATCTCGGCGCCGTAGCCGGCGGTGGCCGCCCGTTTCGACGGCGGGGCGTCCTCCGGCATGACGATCACGGCGGTGGTGCCCAGCTCGCGGGCGGCCAGGGCGACGGCTTGGGCGTGGTTGCCCGAGGAGTAGGCGGCGATGCCCCGGGACAGCTGCTCGGGGGTGAGGCGACTGGCGGCGTTGTAGGCGCCGCGGATCTTGAAGGCGCCCGCGCGCTGGAAGTTCTCGCACTTGAGGTGGATCTCGGCACCGGCGAGCGCGTCGAGGGTGCGGGAGCGCAGGACCGGGGTGCGGTGGGCGACGCCCTCGATACGGGCGGCGGCGTCCCGGACGTCGTCGAGGGTGACCGGTGGGGTGGTGGTCGTCACGCTGTTCCTCCGGTGGGGGTGTCGTGGGCGGCCCGGGCCCGGGAGAGGTAGTTGTAGGCGGAGGCACGGGAGATGCCGAGCCGGGCGGCGACCTGTTCGACGGCACCGCGCACGGCGAAGACACCGCGGGCGTCCAGCCCGCCGAACAGCTCCAGGCGTTCGGCGCGGTCCAGTTCCGCCCAGCTGCCCCGCTGCTTGGACTGGTGGGCGTCGAAGAGGGCGTCGACCACGGAGTCGATGTCGTTGCCGAAGGTGGTGGTCGGTGGCTCCGCCGGAGCGGCGCCGACTCCGGCGAGCGCGCCGAGCAGGGTGTGGACCCGGCTGACGGCGCTGATGTCCACGTTGACGCAGAGCGCGCCGAACACCGCTCCCGCGGAGTCCCGCAGGAGCATCGTGGAGGACTTCAGCAGCGTCCCGTTCCGGGTGCGGGTGACGTAGTTCAGCTCGTCGGCCGCTTCGTCGCCGCCGGCGAGGACGCGCAGGCCGATCTCGCTCATCGCGCCGCCGACCGCCCGCCCGGTCACCGATCCGGCGACGGCGACCACGGACTTCTCCGGGTTCCGGTAGTCGTGCAGCACGACCTCGCAGACCGGTCCGAAGGTCGCGGCGATGCCCTCCACGACCGGTACGAAGGCGGCGAGGATCGCGTCCCGTTCGGCGTTCCGGACTTGTTCGGCGGACATGGCGTCTCCCCTCGGCATGCCATCACTGTAGACCATAAATCCAGAGCTTGGATAGACAGTCCAGCTATTCCCAATAGTTGGCAATGGTTTTCACATGACTTAGGCCGGAAGGCGCTCTTGACTTTCATTGTCAACTAGCGTGACGCCGGTCATCGGGAAACACACATCCGCCCTGGAGGAGCCATGCCCCTGTCCACGTCCCGCCGCCTGGCGCTGCTGACCAGCGCGTCACTGGCCCTGCTCGCGGGCTGCGGCAGCTCGTCGGGCTCCGGCGACGCCAAGAGCGCTCCCGCGCGGGTGGCCGTGGTCGCCTCCACGAACGTCTACGGCGACATCGTGCGGCACATCGGCGGCGACAGAGTCGACGTCACCTCGATCATCAGCGACCCCGACCAGGACCCGCACTCCTACGAGGCGGACACCCAGAACCAGCTGGCCCTGTCCAAGGCGAAGGTCGTCGTCGAGAACGGCGGCGGCTACGACGACTTCGTCGACCGCATGCTGAAGAGCGGCCACAACGACTCCGCCGAGGTGATCAACGCCGTCAAGGTGTCCGGCAGGACCGCCCCGAAGGGCCGCGAGCTCAACGAGCACGTCTGGTACGACTTCCCCACGGTCGCCAAGGTCGCCGACCGCATAGCCGCGGCCCTCGGCAAGGCCGACCCGGACGGCGCCGCCGCCTTCGAGAAGAACGCCGCCGCCTTCAAGGCCGAGCTCACGCCGCTGGAGGCGAAGGAGGCGCGGATCAAGAAGGAGCACGGCGGCGAGGGGGTGGCGATCACCGAGCCCGTGCCGCTGTACATGACCGAGGCCAGCGGACTGGTCGACAAGACACCCGCGGCCTTCAGCGAGGCCGTCGAGGAGGGCGACGACGTCTCCCCCCGGGTCCTCCAGGAGAGCCTGGCCCTGTTCAGCGGCAGGAAGGTCGCGGCGCTCGTCTACAACGAGCAGACCTCCGGCCCGCAGACCGAGAAGGCCGAGTCGGCGGCCAAGGCGGCCGGCATCCCCGTGGTGCCCGTGACCGAGACCCTGCCGAAGGGCAAGGACTACCTCGGCTGGATGACCGGCAACGTCGACGCGCTCGCGAGCGCGCTGGCCAAGTGACCGCGTCACCCCGCCAGGACCGCACGCCCGTCGTCAGCCTGCGCGCCGCCGCCCTGTCCTACGGCGACCGCGAGGTGTGGAGCGGCCTCGACCTCGACGTCTCGCCCGGAGAGTTCCTGGCCGTGCTGGGTCCGAACGGAGCGGGCAAGACCAGTTTCGTCCGGGCGCTGCTGGGCCGTCAGCCGCTGTCCGCCGGGACGCTGACGGTCCTCGGCCGGCCGGCGCGCGAGTCCGCCCGGCACATCGGTTACGTCCCGCAGCAGGCGGCGCTGTCCGCGCAGGCCCTGCTGCGCGCCCGGGACCTCGTGCGGTTCGGCATCGACGGCCACCGCTTCGGGCCGTGGCCGCGCGGCGGGGTCCGGCGCCGGGTGGACGAGATCCTGGAGTCGGTCGGGGCCGCGGCGTACGCGGACGTGCCGCTCGGGATGCTGTCCGGCGGTGAACGGCAGCGGGTGCGCATCGGACAGGCCCTGGCGACCGACCCGCGGATCCTGCTCTGCGACGAGCCGTTGCTGTCGCTGGACCTGAACCACCAGCGGGCCGTCACCGAGTTGATCGACGCCCGGCGCCGCTCCCACGGCACGGCGGTGGTGTTCGTGACGCACGAGATCAACCCGGTGCTGGGGCTGGTCGACCGGGTGCTGTACCTGGCCCGTGGCGGCCACCGCACCGGCACCCCGGACGAGGTGCTGACCTCCGAGTCGCTGTCCCGGCTCTACGGCACGCAGGTCGACGTCGTGCGTGTGCGGGGCCGGGTCGTCGTCGCCGGGGCGCCCGACGAGCCGGCCTCGCCACCGCACCACCCCGAGCAGGCCGACGAGACGGACGGAGTGCGCGCATGACGCTCGCCGACGGGATCTGGCACCAGATCTTCGACTTCACCGACTACGGCGAACTCCTCGTCCTGGTCCGCAACTCGCTCGTCGCCGGTGTGGCGCTCGGCCTCGTGGGCGGGCTCGCCGGGGTGTTCGTGCTGATGCGGGACCTGCCGTTCGCGGTGCACGGCATCAGCGAGCTGTCCTTCGCGGGCGCGTCGGCGGCGCTGCTGCTCGGGGCGAACATCGTGGCGGGCTCGATCGCCGGTTCGCTCCTCGCGGCCGGTGCCATCGGTGTGCTGGGGACGCGGGCCCGGGACCGCAACTCGGTGATCGGCATCATCATGCCGTTCGGGCTGGGGCTCGGGGTGCTCTTCCTCGCCCTCTACAAGGGCCGGGCGGCCAACAAGTTCGGGCTGCTCACCGGGCAGATCGTCGCCGTCGACACCCCGCAGATGTCCTGGCTGCTCGGCACGTCCGTGCTGGTGCTGGCCGCCCTGGCCGTCATGTGGCGGCCCCTCACCTTCGCCAGCACCGACCCGGACGTGGCCGAGGCGCGCGGAGTGCCCGTACGGGGGCTGTCCTTCGCGTTCATGCTGGTGCTCGGACTCGCGGTCGCCCTGTCGGTGCAGATCGTCGGCGCGCTGCTGGTGCTCACCCTGGTCGTGACCCCGGCCGCCGCCGCGGCCCGCGTCACCGCCTCGCCGGTGCTGCTGCCCGCGCTGAGCGTGCTGTTCGCCGTGGCCTCGATCGAGGGCGGCATCCTGCTCGCGCTGGGCAGCAGCATTCCCATCAGCCCCTACGTCACCACGATCTCGTTCACGATCTACGCGGTGTGCCGGGTGGCGGGGCGGTACCGGACGCGGCGCTGGGGGGCGAGGCGGGCGGTGCCGCGGCCGGCGTGAGGCGGCTCACCGTTCGAAGACGACCTGTCCGTCGAACACCGTGAGGTCGACCCGCACCTCGGCGATCTCGTGCGGGTCGAGGGCTGCCAGCGGCCGGTCCAGGACGCAGAGGTCGGCCGCCTTGCCCGGCTCGATCGTGCCCTTCCAGTCGTCGGCGAAGTCCTGCCAGGCGGCGGTGGCCGTGTACGCGCGCAGGGCGTCGGCGAGGGGCACACACTGCTCGGGGCCGCTGGGCCGGCCGCTGGCCTTGGACTCGCGCAGCATCATCGAGGCCACGCCCTGGCGCCAGTCGGGCTCGGTGATGGGGGCGTCGGAGCTGGCGCAGACCCGTACTCCGGCGTCGAGCGCGGAGCGCACCGGCCACTGGTAGGCGGAGCGTTCGGGGCCCACGACCTCGTCCATGAGGTCGGAGATCGTCCACTTGATGGCGGGGTTCATGTTGACGCCGTAGCCGTGGGCGGCGAGTTCGGCCAGGCTCTCGGGGCTGATGAAGTCGCCGTGGATGACGTAGTGCCGGGCGTCGGGGCGGGGTGCGGCGGTATTCGCGGCGACGAAGGCGTCCACGACGGTGTCGATGGCCCGGTCGCCGGTGACGTGGACGCCGAGCTGGAAACCGGCCTCGTGGGCGAGCCGGATCATCTCGCGCAGTTCGTGCACCTGGAGGGCGGGGGTGTCGCCGTGGACGCAGAGGGCGCCGTGGCCGCCGTCCGGGTAGGGCTCGCTCATCCACGCCGTGCGGTTGGGCGGGACGCCGTCGCCGAAGATCTTGACGCCGATGGCCCGCAGCAGCCGGGGATCGGCCGACTCGGGGCGGCGCAGTTCGGCCAGTCCCTTGCGGAGGTCGTCGGCCGAGCCGCCCATGGGGGCGGGCAGGAGCAGGACGCTGACGCGGGCCTGGAGTTCGCCGCGCGCGGCGAGATCGGCGTAGGCGGTCCAGTTGTCGGTGCCGAGCCCGCCGAAGAGGGTGCCCGCGCCACCGGGGCCGAGGCCGGGTTCGGTGTAGCTGGTGATGCCCCGGGAGTGCAGTTCGCGGATCACGCCCTGGATGGCCCCGCGGCGCTGGGCGGGGGTCGGGTCGGGCAGCGCGGTCTGGACGAGTCGCCCGGCGGCCTCGCGCAGGATGCCGGTGGGCCGGCCGTCGGGGTCGCGGTCGATGACACCGCCGGGCGGGGAGGGGGTGTCCGCGTCGATGCCGCAGCGGCGCAGTGCCTCGGAGTTGGCCCACACCATGTGCGAGGAGAAGTCGGTCAGGCAGACCGGGTGGTGCGGGCTCACCGCGTCCAGGTCACGGCGGTGCGGGAAGCGGCCCGGGTCGGTGAGGCACTCGGCGAGGTAGCCGGGGTCCCAGCCGAGGCCGACGACCCACGCGCCGTCCGGCAGTTCCCGTGCCGTCCGTGCCACGGCCGCGGCGATGTCGGCGAGGGATCCGACCGCCGGATGACCGACGTCGACGGCGAACGGCGGCTTCGTCATCCCGTAGGCGGCTCCGTGCAGGTGCGAGTCGTTGATGCCGGGGAGCACGGTCCGGCCGCGGAGTTCGACGATCCGGGTGCCGGGCCCGGCCAGGGCGCGCATCTCCGTGTCGCTGCCGACGGCCAGGATGTCCCGGCCGCGCACGGCCACGCCTTCGGCGACGGTGAAGCCGGTGTCGACGGTGAGGACCTGGCCGCCGGTCAGGACGAGGGTGGGAGCGCTGTCGCTCACGGATGACCTCATTTCGGGATTTCGGAAGAGGGTGGGTCAGCGCCCCGTGCGGGGTGCCGCGTAGGCCAGGGCCGCGCCGGCCACCAGCGCGGCGCCCTGGGCCATCTGCTGCCAGAACGTCGGCACATTCAGCAGGGTCAGGCCGTTCTGCAGGCCGCCGAGGAAGAGCACGCCGAGCAGGACGCCGAGGATCGAGCCGGTGCCGCCGGTGAGGGCGACTCCGCCGAGCAGCACCGCGGTGAGGACGGTCAGTTCGAACCCGGCGCCGGAGGTGCCGGCGACGGCGCTGTCCAGCACGGACGCCTTGATGGCTCCGGCCAGGGCGGCGGCCACGCCGGTGGCGACGAACAGCGCGAACGGGGTGCGCCGGATGTGGATGCCGGAGAGGTGCGCGGCCTCGCGGTTGACGCCGATGGCGAAGACGTGCCGTCCGGCGGGGATGAGCGCCAGGAACAGGGCGCCCGCGACGAGCACGAGTGCCGCGATGACGACCGGTGCCGCGAGCCCGGCGACGCGTGCCCCGCCGATCCAGGCGAACCCGGAGCCGAAGCCGCTCAGCGGCAGCGGGAACAGTTGCTGGGCGAGACCGCGCACGGCGGTCAGCATGCCGAGGGTGACGATGAACGCGGACAGGCCGAGGTGGCAGCACAGGACGCCGTTCACCGCGCCGACCACGGCCCCGGCCGCGAGCGCCCCGAGCAGCGCGACGGCGGGCGACTGGTGGTGCTGCCCGGCGAGCCAGCCAGCGACGAGCCCTCCGAGGGCCAGCGTGGAGCCGACCGACAGGTCGAGGTAGCCGCTGATGACCAGCAGGGCCAGCGGCACCGCGACGATGGCGAGGGTGGCGGCGTCGGTGGCGATGCCGCTCAGGTTGGCGGGTTCGAGGAAGCTGCCGGTGGTGAGCTGGAAGACCGGCACCATCACGACGAGCACGACGAGGAGCGGGTTGCGGCGTACGGCGGTCAGCCCGCCCGTGGCGATCAGGCGGGGCCGGGTGAGGGCGGGGTCGGCGGTGGTCATGCTGCTCCTTCGGCGGGCAGGGGGTCGTGGACGGCCGACAGCAGGGACTGTTCGGTGAGTTCCGTGCCGGAGAGTTCGCCGACGATCCGCCCCCGGGCGACGATCAGGCAGCGGTCGGCGAGCGCCACGATCTCCTCCGGGTCGCTGGAGGCGAACAGCACGGCGGTGCCCTGTTCCTCGGCGAGCTTCGACACCACCCGGTAGATCTCCTGCCGGGCCCCCACGTCGACGCCCTGGGTCGGCTCGTCCAGCAGCAGCACGTCCACGTGCCGGGCCTCGTTGATCCACCGGCCGAGGACGAGCTTCTGCTGGTTGCCGCCGGAGAACGCGCCCGCCGGCAGCCCGGGCCGGGCCGGCCGCAGCCCGACCGCCGCGGCCAGCGCGCCGAACACCCGCCGCTCGGCGCGCAGCGCGCGTACGCCGTGGCGGGCCAGGGGCCGCAGGGCGGGCAGCAGGGCGTTGTCCTGTGCGGACAGCGACGGGAACAGGCCCTGGGCGCGCCGGTCGGCCGGGACGAGGGCGATCCCGGCGGCGAGCGCGTCGGCCGGGCGGGCCGGGGTGACGGCGCGGTCGCCGACCCGGATCGTGCCGGCGGTGGCGCGGCGCCTGCCGTAGAGGGTCTCCAGGACGCGGGTGCGGCCCGAGCCGATGAGCCCGAACAGGCCGACGCGTTCGCCTTCGGCGACGGAGATCCCGAGGGGGCCGAAGCCGGGTCCGCGCATGCCTTCGACGACCAGCCGGGGTGGGGTGGGAGTGCGCCGCGGCCTGCGTACCGCCTCGGCCGGCCGTCCGGCGATCGCCGCCACCAGGTCCCGGCGCGTGCGTCCCGCGACGGTCGTGCGGTGGGCCACCCGGCCGTCGCGCAGTACGGTCACCGCGTCCGCGAGCCGTTCGACCTCCGCCAGCAGGTGGGTGACGTAGACGATGGCGAGTCCCTGGGCGCGCAGGTCCTCGACGCGTTCCGCGAGGGCGTCGGTCTCCGCGCCGGACAGGGCCGCCGTGGGTTCGTCGAGGACCAGGACGGAGGCGCTGCGGCTGAGGGCCTTGGCGATCTCCACCAACTGGCGCTGGCCCGTGGGCAGATCCCCCACCCGGTCGCGTGGGGAGCAGCGGGCCGCGACCCGCTCCAGGAGACCGGCGGCGACCTCCTCCTGGGCGCGGCGGTCGACGCGGCCGTGCCGGGTCCACTCCTGGCCGAGGAAGATGTTCTCCGCCACGGTCAGGGCGTCGACGACGCTGAGCGTCTGGAAGATGATCGCCACGCCGGCCGCGATCGACTCGCGCGGGGTGAGGCGGGTGTACGTCGTCCCGCCGATCTCGATGGTGCCCGCGTCGGGCGGGAAGGCGCCGCCGAGGCACTTGATGAGCGTGGACTTGCCGGCGCCGTTGTGGCCGAGCAGGGCGTGCACCTGGCCGGCGGGCACGGTGAGGTCCACGCCGTCCAGGGCCCTGACCCCGCCGAAGGACTTCGTCAGGCCGCTGACGCGGAGGTTCGTGGTCGTCATGGGGCACCTAGGCGTTCTGGGCGAGCAGGGCGTCGATGCGGGCGGTGTCGGCGCGCCGGACGAGCGTGATCGGCACCTCGGCGCTCGGATCGGCCTCGCCGGCGGCGACCGCGCGCGGCACGTCGACGATCGCCGCGGCGATGTCCTTCGGGGCGAGGGCGGCGGAGGCCCGGTAGAAGGTGCCCTGCCTGACCGCGAGGAGGGAGGGCGCGGAGCCGTCCTGGCCGCCGACGAAGGTCTTCGCGTCGTCCTTCGCGCGGCCCGCCTGCTGGAGGGCCTTGAATCCGCCGTAGGCGGCGGCGTCGGTGACGCCGAGGACGAGGTTGAGGTCGGGGTGCTTGGCGAGGATCGCCTTCGTCTTCGACAGGCCCGTGTCCGGGTCGATGGCCTGCTCGCGCGCCACCACGTCGACGCCGGGTGCCGCCTTGGTGAAGGCGTCGATCATGCCCTTGGTGCGTTCGCGGCCCAGTTCGATGGTGTTGTCGGTGAGGAAGGCGATCTTGCCCTTGCCGCCGAGGTGCTCCTGGGCCCACTGCGCCGCCGCCTCGCCGAGCAGGGTGCCGCCCTCGCGGAAGCTGAACCGGATGTCAGCGCTCTGGTGCAGGAGGGAGCCGCCGTAGGTCACCCAGATCAGTCCGGCGTCCAGGGCGGCCTTGGCGAGGGGCTCGGCGGCCTCGAAGACCATCGGGAACGACACGATCGCGGGGACCTTGCGCGCGATCCAGGTCGTGAGGTTGCTGGCCTGGGTGTCCGCGCTGGCGTTGTCGCTCGTCGTCAGCAGCGGGATGCCGTGCCGCTTCGCGCGGGCGGCGGAGAGTTTGACCAGGGTCGAGTAGAGCGGGAGCTGGGTGAAGGGGTAGTCGAGGCCGATCTTCGTCAGGCGGGTGCCGCCGGAGGGGGCCGGCCCGGCCGAGGCGGCCGTGTCCGGCGGGGCCGAGCATCCGGCGGCCGCCAGGGCGGTGGCGGCGGAGAGGGTGAGGAAGTGTCTGCGCGAGGCGGGGTACGGGGGTGGGGTCATGGCGGGCACTCCGAGGGGTGGGCCCGGCTTGAGCGGGCGTCCGGCTGTGCCGAACAGGAAAGACCCGCCGGGCCCGCCGCACCATCCGTACAAATACCGACTGCACATGGCGCCCGGCCCGCTCTCGCGGCGGCGCCGGACCCCTTGTGGGGGCTGGGCCGGAGCCCTATCGTTAGGCCCCAAACGATAGGAGCCGCCCGGAGGCTCGCCATGCCCAGCCACGACCAGATCGCGGCAGCCGCCCGCATCGGCATGCTCACCCGCGAGCGCGACACCGCCGAGGCCTGTGCGCAGGCCCTGCGCGAACTCGCCCGCGCCCTGCCGCTGGACGCGGCGACCCTGCTCACGATCGACCCGCTGACCGGCTCCCACGTCCAGGTCGCCGGCATCGGCTACACCGCCGCGGCCTCGCAGGCCCTGGCCGGGGAGTTCATCACCACGCCCTGGTACCGCAACGTCGTGCGGCGGGAGCTGCCGCCGTCCATCTCCGAGGACGCCGAGGACGCCGGGCCGCGCTTCCGGCACGGCTGGTTCTACGCGGAGCGGGTCCGCCCGGCCGGTTTCCGCGACGGCGTCACGGGGGCGCTGCGGCACCGCGGCCGGCTGGTGGGCCTGGTGCACCTCTCCACTGAAGGCGCGGACGCGTACGACACCGACGCCCGCCGGCTGCTCGCCTCCGTGAGTCCCGCCCTGGCCGCGCTCGCCGATCCGCTGGCGCACGCCGGGGATCTGCACGGTCTGGCGGAGGCGGACGCGGCGAGCCTGGTCACCGGCGACGGTACGGTGCTCGACCTGCCCGGCCGGGACCGGCCCCGGGTGCTGCGGGAGGACGGCGGGTTCCCCGCGCTGCTGCGCGCCTTCACGGGCACGGGCGGTCGGCGGCTGCGGCTGCTGTGGCCGGCCGGCGGTGACTGGCGGCGAGTCGTGCTGCACCGGCATCCGGCGGGGCCCGGCCTCGGAGCGGAGGCGGTACTGGTGCACGAGACGCCCACGGAACTGCCGTACGGGCTGAGCCCCCGGGAGCTGGAGGTGCTCACGCGGGCGGCCACGGGGCAGACCAACCAGGCCATCGCGCAGGCGCTGTTCCTGTCGCCGCGGACGGTGCACAGCCATGTCGAGCATCTGCTGCGCAAGACCGGGTGCGTGTCCCGCGCCCAGGCCACGGCGCTCGCGGTCCGGGACGGGCTGCTGCGGCCGGACCCGGATCACCTCGCGCGGTTCGTGGAGGGGTGATCCGGGCCCGGGCGGTCAGGAGGTCAGCGCCGCGACGCGCCGCATGACGTCGCGGCAGAACGCCCCGACGCCGTCGGGGTCGTCGATGAACTGGTTCGGCTTGACGCAGAAGGTCGTGAAGCCCTGCTCCAGCTGCTCGGGGAGCACCGCGAGCGCCGCGCCCAGGTCCGCCGGTGAGCGGTCGTCGGGGAAGACGGCGCGGGTGCCGCCGATCATCTCCAGGTCGCCGATGTCCCGCCCGGCCGCCGTCATCGCCTCCTCGAGGGCCTGGAGGTCCTCGGGCGTGGGACGGCCGAGCGGGTGGAAGCCGTGGCCGTACCGCACGAGGCGGCGCAGGACGGGGCCGTGCAGGCGCTGCCCGCCGAACCAGAGCCGGGGTCCGTCCGGACGGTGGGCCTTGGGCTCGAAGTGGACGTCCCGGAAGGGGTAGTGGGGTCCGTCGTGGGAGATCGGGGAGGGCCCCCAGGCCTTCGCCCAGACCTCCAGGTGCTCGTCGAGGAGCCGCCCGCGCCGGTCGAAGGGCACGCCGAGGGCGTCGTACTCGTCCTTGCTCCAGCTGACGGTGGGCTGTACGACGAGACGCCCCTGGCTGATCAGGTCGAGGGTGCCGAGCTCGCGGGCGAGCAGCAGGGGGTGGCGCAGCGGGGCGAGGACGGCGGCGGCGGCCAGGCGGAGCCGGGAGGTGACGGAGGCGATGGCGGCGAGCAGCAGCAGGGAGTTCGGCCAGGGGGTGTCCGGGTCCTGGTTGCCCGGGAGGGCGTAGTCACGGGGGTTGCCCATGACGCCGGCGGCGGACGCGTCGGGGCCGAGGACGATGTGCTCGCTGACCATGACCGAGTCGAAGCCGGCGTCCTCGGCCTCGCGGGCCCAGCGGACGGCGGCGGGCAGATCGGCCCGGCCACCGGTGAGGGTCCAGTTCTCGCTGAGGACGAGGAGCATGCGGGGCTGTATCGGCATGTGGGGTTTCCCTTTCGAGTTCGTACAATTTGAGCCCGAACGACTGGACGGCGAGGATGAGCCGTCCGCTCGTGACGCCGCAGGACCAGACGAAGGAGCCGCCCGTGCCGGGCCACCGATCCATCACCGAAGCCGAGAAGCTCGCCGCGGCGAAGCTCGGGGGCATTGCGATCCGCCGGGAGCAGATGGCGGCGGTGGCGAACATCTACCGGGCCGCGTCCGCCGTGCGGCAGCACCTGGAGAACTCCGTGCTGCGCGGCTCGGACCTGACCTGGACGGCCTTCGTGGTGCTGTGGGTGGTCTGGGTGTGGGGCGAGTCGGAGACCCGGCACGTGGCGGAGGAGGCGGGGATCTCCAAGGGCACGCTCACGGGGGTGGCCCGCACGCTGGAGTCGCGGGGGCTGCTGCGGCGGGCGGACCATCCGAGCGACGGGCGGCTGGTGCTGCTGAGCCTCACCGCCGAGGGCGAGGAGTTCATGCGGCGGGTGTTCCCGGCCTTCAACGAGGAGGAGGCCTTCGTCACCGCCGGGCTCAGCGACGCGGAGTGCCGCAGCCTCGCGGAGGGGCTGCGCAGCGTGGTGCTCCAGGTGGAGGAACACGGCGAGGAGCGGCGGCAGGCCCTGCTGGGCGGCGCCGAGCCCGCCGCCCGGCGCAGCGGCCGGCGGCCCCGGGCCTGACGCCGACCGCGGCCTCACCTGGCCGCGGCCCGCACGAGCGCGTCGAAGAGGCCCTGCTGGGCCGGGTCCGTGTGAGCGGTGTCCTCGGGGTGCCACTGGACGGCCGTGAACCAGCCGTCCGCGCCGGGGAGTTCGAGGGCCTCGATCGTGTCGTCCGCCGCCCGGGCCGTGACGCGCAGCCCCGCGCCCAGGCGGTCGACGCGCTGGTGGTGGTAGCAGGACGCGTCGGTCTTCTCGACGCCCGTGGCCCGGGCGACGACGGAGCCGGGCTCCAGGGTGACGGGGTGCACGAGGTGCCGGTGCTCGTGGTCGGGGCCGCCCATGTCCTGTTCCAGGGTGCCGCCGAGGGCCACGTTGACGACCTGGAGGCCGCGGCAGATCGCGAGCAGCGGCAGGCCCGACTCCAGGGCGTGCCGGGCGACGTCCAGGTCGAAGGTGTCCTGGAGGGTGTCGACGTCGTAGACGGTGTCGTGGGTGGTGGCGGCGCCGTAGCGGGCGGGCGCGAGGTCGCCGCCGCCGGGGAGGAGGACGCCGTCGAAGCGGGTGAGCCGGGCGGCGGTGCCGGTGTCCGCCGGGTGGATGCCCGCCGGTTCGCCGCCGGCCCGCCAGACGGCCTCGGCCAGGGCGCGGGCGGTGACCTCGGCGGCGTACCGGAGGGCGGAGGTCGTGGCCGAGAAGCGGGCGGGGATCGCTATCAGGGGCCGGGTCACAGCTGGATCCAGGTGGTCTTGAGCTCGGTGTACTTCTCCAGTGCGTGGGCGGACTTGTCGCGGCCGTTGCCGGACTGCTTCATGCCGCCGAAGGGCACGGTCAGATCGCCCTCCTCGTAGCAGTTGACCCAGACCGTTCCGGCCTTGAGGGCACGCGCGACCCGGTGGGCGGTGGACAGGTCGGAGGTCCACAGGCCGGCGGCGAGGCCGTACTCGGTGGCGTTGGCCAGGCGGACCGCCTCGTCGAGGTCGTCGAAGGCCAGCACGGACAGCACGGGCCCGAAGATCTCCTCCCGGGCCAGCCGGGAGCCGGGGTCGACGCGGTCGAAGACGGTCGGCTCCAGGTACGTCCCGCCCGTCCCGGCGAGGGCGCGGTCGCCGCCGGTGCGCAGGCGGGCGCCCTCGTCGAGGCCGTGCCGGATGTGGTCGCGTACGCGGTCCAGGTGGGCCGGGCCGACCAGCGCGCCCATCTCGGTCTCCGGGTCGAGCGGGTCGCCGACCCTCAGCTCGCGGGCCCGCCGGACCACGGTCTCCGTGATCCGCTCGGCGATCGAGGCGTGCACGAGCAGCCGGGAGGGCGCCGTGCACATCTCGCCCTGGTTGAAGAAGATGCCCCAGGCGGCGGTGGCGGCGGCCCGGTCGAGGTCGGGGGCGTCGGGCAGGACGATGTTGGGCGACTTGCCGCCGAGTTCCAGCCAGACGCGCTTGAGGTTGGAGTCGGCGGCGTAGCGCAGGAAGTGGCGGCCGACGGCGGTGGAGCCGGTGAACGCCAGGACGTCCACGTCCGGGTGGAGGCCGAGGGCCCGCCCGGCGGTGGGGCCGTCTCCGGCGACGACGTTGAGCACGCCGGGCGGGAGGCCGGCCTCGGTCGCGAGGCGGCCCAGGAGCAGGGCGGAGAGCGGGGAGTTCTCGGAGGGTTTCAGCACGACCGTGCAGCCGGCCGCGAGGGCCGGGGCGACCTTCCAGCCGGCCAGGGTCAGCGGGAAGTTCCAGGGCACCACCGCCCCGACCACCCCGGCCGGTTCCCGGGTGACCAGGGCGAGGGCGTCCGGGGCGGTGTGCGGGGAGGTGTCGGTGAGCTTGTCGGCGAGCTGGCCGTACCAGCGGAAGGTGCCGATGAGGGCGCGCAGTTCGATGCCGTACGCGTCCGTGATGGGCTTGCCCATCTCCAGGGTGACGGTCAGGGCGAGTTCCTCGCGGCGCGCTTCGAGCAGGTCGGCGAGGCGGAGCAGGGCCCGGCCGCGCTCGGCGGGTGCCAGGCGCGGCCAGGGGCCGGTGTCGAAGGCCCGGCGGGCGGCGGCGACGGCCGCGTCCACCTCGGCGGCGCCGCCGTCGGCGACCTCGGCGAGGACCCGGCCGTCACGCGGGGACACGACCGGGAACGTGGCCCCTCCCCCGGCCTCCTCGGCGCCGTCGATGTGGTGGGCGCCGGAGAGCTGGAACGCCTTGGCGCGGCGCTGCCACTCGTCGTGGGTGACGGCCGGCATGGAGGTCCTCCTTTGATCTCAAACGATATGGTCGGGGCTGTCCGAGGGCGGCGGCGCGCGAGGTCACCCGTCGGCGGCGGCGACGGCTCTCCCCCGCACCCGCGCGGTGATCAGGCCCAGGACCATGACCACCGGCACGGACAGCGTGAGCCACAGGGCGGTGGTGCGCTCGCCGCCGATGAGGGTGGTGAAGTTGGCCAGGACGAGCCAGATCGCCCCGGCGATGCCGAGCGCGCCCAGCAGGGGTGCGATCAGGGTGTTCCAGCGACGGGGGTCGAGGCGCTCACGGCGGAAGAAGGCCACGACGGACACCGAGGTCAGCAGGTACAGCAGCATCATCGCCAGGACGGCGACCCCGCTGAACCAGGAGAACAGCGTCAGCACCGGGTCCTTGCCCGCCAGCGCGAAGGGCACCACCAGCAGCACGGCCAGGGCCGTCTGCACGCACCCGGCCGCCCAGGGGGCGTGGCGGCGGTTGAGCCCGCACAGGCGGCGCGGCAGCAGCCGGTCGCGGCCGAGCGAGAAGAGGTAGCGGTTGGCGGAGTTGTGGAAGGTGAGGATGCCGGCGAAGAGGGACGTGGCCAGCAGGATCGGCAGCACGTCGGTCACCCAGCCGCCGAACTCCGCCGCGATGGGCGCGAAGACGAAGCCGGCGCCGTCGCCGCTCTCCAGGGCCTTGCCCGCGGCAGCGGTGGCCCGGGAGGCGCCGTAGGAGGAGATGAGCATCCAGGAGACCAGGGCGAAGAAGCCGGTGACCACCACGACCGCGAGGTAGGTGGCGCGCGGCACGGTCCGGCGGGGCTCGCGGGCCTCCTCGCCGTAGATGGCGGTGGCCTCGAAGCCGAACATGGACGCCACGGCGAACATCACGGCCACGCCCGGCGCCCCGTCGAGGGCCGCCGCCGGGGAGAAGCTGTCGGCGAGGCCGAGCCCCTCGGGTCCGCCGCCCTTGGCCAGCGTGACCAGGGCGAAGACCGACAGGATGCTGAACTCCGCGAGGACGAGGACGGCCAGCACCTTGGCGCCCATCTCGACGCCGGCCGCGCCGAGCGCCTGCACGACGGCCATGGTGGCCAGCGTCCAGACCCACCACGGCAGGTCGAGGCCGGTGTGGCTCGCGACCAGGCCGCTGACAATGGCGCCGTAGAGGCCGTACATGGCGGCCTGGATGGTGCAGTAGGCGAAGAGCGCGAGGCCCGCGCTGCCGGTGCCCGTGGTCCGGCCGAGGCCCTTGCCGATGTAGGTGTAGAAGGCGCCGGCGTCCACGACGTGCCGGCCCATGGCGACGAAGCCCACCGAGAACAGCAGGATCACCAGCCCGGCCACCAGGTAGGCGGCGGGTACGCCGGGGCCGTTGCCGAGGGCCACGGCGATGGGGGCCGCGCCGGCGATGCCGGTGAGCGGGGCCTGGGCGGACAGGACGAAGAAGAGGATGCCCAGGACGCCGAGGGCGTCGGGCTTGAGCGTGCCTGCGGTGGGCGCGTCCGGTTTCGCCGCGTGCCGGGAGACCGTCTGACTGTCCACTCGGATCACCTGCCAGAGGGGAGGAAGGATCGTTTCAGGCCAAACGAGTTGCCTCATGGTGGGGCGGAACTATCCGTTTGGCAAGGGGAGCGGGGCGAGGAGATCCGAGGCTTTACGCGGTCGAGACGTGCGGGACGCCTACGCCTCGCCGTCCCGCTCCTCGGCGAGGCGGCGCAGCACCGCGCGCAACTCGTCCAGGGCCTCGTCGATGACCTCGCGCTCGCCGAAGACGAGCTGGTGCAGGACGAGGCCCTCCAGGGTGGCGAAAACCATACGGGACAGGCCCTCGCCGACCGGCCCGGGCAGCATCTGGGTGAGCTCGCGCCGGGTCGCGTCGAAGTACTCGTCGTACAGCGACCGCAGGTGGGCGAGGAGCTCGGGGCGGCGCCGGGCCTCCAGCAGCAGTTCGTACTGGAACGCCTGGAGGTCCGGCCCGGACTCGACCATGTCCGTCAGGCCCGCCGAGAAGTCGGCGGCCCTGCCCGTGCCCGGTTCGAGCGCGCTGCTGCTGAGGGAGGAGCGGATGGCGTGGGCGACGGCCTCCTCGATCAGGGCGTCGCGGGAGCCGAAGTGGTGCACGACCAGGCCGTGGGTGACCCCGGCCTCCTCCGCGACCGCCCGGTAGGTGAGCCTGCGCAGCCCGCCCCGGGCCACCACGCGCACGGCGGCCTCCAGCAGGGCCTCGCGGCCCGTGCCGTAGTGCACGCGCTTGCGGGGGCGGCGGGCGGGCTCGGTCATGCCCGCGACCCTACCCAAGCCGCTCCGTTCAGCGACGCGGCGGCCGGATGCCACGGAACTCCCAGTCGCCGCCGAGCGCGGTGGACAGCACTTCCTCCGACTCGGTGGGCTGGGCGCCGACGTCGGTGCGGATGGCGGTCGGGCCGGTCACGATGTGGTTGGTGAGCCGCCCCAGCCCCTCGACCTCCACCTCCACGACGTCCCCCGGCTGTACCGGCCGCGAGTTGGCGGGTGTGCCGGACAGCAGGACGTCGCCCGGGTACAGGGTGATGGTGCGGGCGATGTCGGCGACGAGGTAGTGCATGTCCCAGGTCATCTCGTCCGTCGACCCGTCCTGCACCACCTCTCCGTTGACGTACGTCCGCAGCCGCTTGCCGTGGAAGTCCCAGTCGGTGACGAGGCCGGGGCCGAGCGGACAGAGGGTGTCGGAGCCCTTGACCCGGAGCATCGACCCGGCGTCGGTGTCGCGGAAGTCGTGCAGGCCGTAGTCGTTGGCGATGGTGTACCCGGCGATGTACTCGCCCGCCTCGGCCGGCGCGATGTTCCGCGCGGTCCGCCCGATGACGATGGCGACCTCGCCCTCGTAGTTGAGCCACTTGCAGCCCTCGGGGCGGACGACCGCGCCCCGGTGGGCGTTGAGGGCGGAGGTGGGCTTGTGGAAGTAGGTGGGCGTGCCGGGCAGCCCGATGCCGAACTCCTCGACCCGGCTGCGGTGGTTGAGGTGCACGGCGATGACCTTCGACGGCACGACCGGCGGCAGATGCGCCGCCTCCTCGGTCTTGACGCGGCGGCCGTCCCCGGCGACCAGCTCGTCACCGTCGACGGTGACCTGGACGGCGGCGCCGTCGAGGAGGATACGGCGGTACTCAGGCATGGGCGGACTCCCGGGGTGCGGTGGTGGGGCTGCCGGTCCAGCCGTCGGCCGGCCGGTCGAACCAGAGGTGGGCCTGGCCGGTGCCGACGGAGTTCTCGTAGGCGCCGTACTGGCGGGCCGGGGCGGTGCAGCGCCGCTCGCCGAGGGCGCCGGCCATCATCAGGTAGTGGAAGAACTTCGCCTCGGGCTTGTGCTGCCAGAACTCGTCCATGGTGTCGAGGACCTTGTCGTGGCGGCCCTCCTTGAACCAGGCGATGCGCCGGCGGTCGGCCTCCCGCGCCTCGGGCGTGCGGATGTGCACCGGGTCGCTGGCCTCGTGGTCGCGCAGTTCGCGCAGCGGCCAGAAGGTGTGCGAGAGGGCGCCGGAGGCGATCAGCAGCACCCGTCGCCCGGGGGTGGCGGCGATGCCGTCGGCGAGCGCCCGCCCGAGCCGCAGGTGGTCCTCCATGTCACCGGTCTGGCAGACCCCGATGGTGACCCACCGCTTGTCGGGCAGGCCCTCGCCCAGGTACTTCCAGAGGTTGATGGTGGCGTAGTAGATCGGCAGGTACTCGTCGTCGATCGGGGTGATCCAGGTGCCGTGCTTGTCGGCGAACTGCGCCACGTTGTGGGCGAGTTCGGGGTCGCCCGGGAAGTCGTAGGGCATCCGGCACATGCCGCGCGGCAGCTCCTCGGAGGTGAAGAGCCCGGCTCTGCGCGACTGGGCGGTGACGACGAACTCGACGGTGGTGGCCCAGTGGGAGTCGAGGACGACGACGGTGTCGTAGTCGTCGCGCTCGAAGACGTCCCCGCGCAGCTCCCTGAGCCCGGTGACGAGGGTGATCTCCTTGCCCTCGTTGAGCTCCAGCCGGTCGGCCTCGGGCAGCACGATGGTGGGGACGTGGGCGAGGAGGCCCGCTCCGACGATCTCACCCATGGTCGTTCCATCCCTTCGGGGCGGTGACGGTGTTCTTCAGGTCGCAGTAGAAGTCGAAGCTCCAGGTGCCGCCCTCGCGGCCGACCCCGGACTGCCGGGAGCCGCCGAAGGGGGCCCGGAGGTCCCGTACGAAGAAGCAGTTGATCCAGACGGTCCCCGCGACGAGCCGGGCGGAGACCCGTTCGGCGCGCTCCCGGTCGCCGGTGGCGACGGTGGCGGCCAGCCCGAAGCGGGTGTCGTTGGCGAGCCGCACGGCCTCGTCCTCGCCGGTGAAGGTCTGGAGGGTCAGGACGGGCCCGAAGACCTCCTCCTGCACGATCTCGGAGTCCTGGGCGACATCGGTGAGCAGCGTCGGCGCGTAGTACTGCCCGTCACCCTCGCGGTGCCCGCCGATGACCGCCCGTGCCCCGGCCGCGACCGCCCTCTGCACGAAGCCGTCGATCTTCTCCAGCTGGCGGGGGTGGATGGTGGGACCGACGTCGGTGGACTCGTCCCGCGGGTCGCCCTGCCGCAGGGCCGTGGCCTTCTTAACGAACCGCCGGGTGAACTCCTCGGCGACCTGTTCCTCGACGAGCAGCCGGGTACCGGCCAGGCACACCTGCCCGGCGTTGTCGTACTGCTCCACGGCGAGGTCGACGGCCAGGTCGAGGTCGGCGTCGGCGAACACCAGCAGCGGTGACTTGCCGCCCAGTTCCAGGCTCAGGGGGGTGAGGTTCGCGGCGGCCGAGGCGGCGATCCGCCGCGCGGTCGGCACCGAGCCGGTGAAGCTGATGCGCCGCACGTCGGGGTGGGAGGTGAGGGCGTCGCCGATCTCGGAGCCGTACCCCTGGACGACGTTGAGGACACCGGCCGGCAGTCCGGCCTCCGCCGCGATGTCGGCCAGCAGGGAGGCGGTCAGCGGCGACCACTCCGCGGGCTTCAGGACGACGGTGTCGCCGGCGGCGAGGGCGGGGGCGACCTTCCAGGTGGCCAGCATCAGCGGCGCGTTCCACGGCGTGATCAGCACACAGGGTCCGGCGGGGTCCCAGCTGACGTGGTTGGTGTGTCCCCGGGTGTCGAAGTCCTCGTGGTCCAGGGTCAGCAGCCAGTCGGCGAAGAAGCGGAAGTTGTGGGCGACGCGGGGCATGACCCCCCGCCGGTGCGAGCGCAGCAGCGCTCCGTTGTCGGTGGTCTCGACGATCGCGAGCTCTTCGAGGCGCTTCTCGACGCCGTCGGCGATGGCGTGCAGGACGCGGGCGCGTTCGCCGCGCGAGGTGGCGGCCCAGCCGGGGAAGGCGTCCCGGGCGGCGGCGACGGCGGCTTCGGCCTCGGCGGAGCCGCCGCGGGCGATCTCGCCCAGGACACTGCCGTCGATCGGAGAGTAGTCGGCGAAGGTACCGTCGGAGGCGACCCGCCGCCCGCCGATCCAGTGCCGGGTGTCGACGGAAACACCGGCGACGGTGATTTTTTCAGGCATGAGAAGGGTTCCATTCGAACGAGGGGAATCTCAGCTACCCAGGGCGCGGGGAACTGCGCGACAAGCCACCACGCACCCGCACCCGACCACTGGCGCTAGGCGGCAGACGCTCCGGACGTACCGGCCTCCAGCAGCCGCCCGCCGTCCCAGACGACCCCGACCTGCCGGTAGTACGCGGCGATCGGCTCCCGGATCTCCAGCCGGGCCAGTTCCTCCGTAGGCGCCTCGAACAACTCCAACTCGGCGTCCCCGACCCACGGCTGACCGCCCTCGAAGGAAGCCGCGCCGCTCTCGATCAGCTCGTCGAGAGCCAGGCCCTTCCCCTTCTCGATGGACGGCAGCCACCGGTGGTGCGCCATGGGATGGGCGTTGACGAACCCGCCGCTCTCCGACGGCTCCCGCAGTGTCACCACGGCCTGCGCGATCCGCCGGTCCGCGGCCGCCAGCGTCGCCCCGAACCGCGCCCCCGCCTCGATCCGCGGAGCGGGCCCGTAGGGATGCGGCCGGGTCTGGTGGATGGAACCCAGCTTCTTCGGATACCCCTGGTGCAGCCCCCGCGCGATCGCGAAGTCCTTGTCCACCCAGATGTACACGCACCGCGAGTACGTCCGCCCCCCGTACCGGCACCGCACGACCGCGAAGGCCTCCTTGTACTGCGCCCGCACAGGATCGAGCAGCTCCTCCCCCGAGGCCGAGCAGGACTGCCAGTCGGCCCAGATCAGAGCGACCGCGCCCGGATCCTCGTCGGCCGGCTCCAGGGGCTCGGGCAGCAGTTCGCGCACCCGCGCGGGATCCGTCCGGTACTCGACGGTGAGCAGGTCACCGGAGTACCGCCACGGCGGAGAGGGGATCAGCGACGAGGCACCCGTCGCCGTCTTGGGCTGGAAGTAACCGCGAAGACCGGTCATGGAGGGGCTCCTTACGAGGTGAGGGCGGGCTGCTTCAGCAGATCGGCGCGGTACCGGGCGGCGGCACGGGCGGCGGGAGGCCCGCCGAGCGCGACGACGCCGACCAGCAGCCCGTCGCGGTGGTAACCGACCAGGACGTCCCCCGAGGGGTCACCGTCGAGGACCCGGACATC
Source organism: Streptomyces olindensis (assembly GCF_040645895.1). NCBI lineage: Bacteria > Bacillati > Actinomycetota > Actinomycetes > Kitasatosporales > Streptomycetaceae > Streptomyces > Streptomyces olindensis. Next base: position 168,997 of record NZ_JBEYZD010000010.1, read on the forward strand.
GCCGAGCCCCAGCACCGGCGCGCCGAAGGACTGCAACCGGAAGTCGTGCTGGTCGCTCCAGAACGTGGGCAGCGGCGCGAAGGGCGTCAGTCCGGCATCGCCTCCGACCAGCACCTTCGCGGCGTGCTTGGCCGAGTCGGCCGGCAGGGACCAGTGCTCGACCCGCCGGGGCACGCCGTCGTAGCGGGCGTTGGGGAAGCGGGCGACGTCCCCGACCGCGACGACCTCGGGCCGGCCGCCGACCCGCAGGTGCTCGTCGGTGAGCACCCCGTCGCCCAGATCGAGCCCGTTGCCGTCGAGCCACTCGGTGTTGGCGACCGAGCCCACGGACTCCACCACCACGTCGGCGGGCAGCACGGTCCCGTCGCTCAGCACGACGCCGGTGACCCGGTCGTCCCCCTCGAACCCGGCGACACCGGCGCCCAGCACGAAGCGGACTCCGTGCTGCCGGTGCCGCGCGAGCAGCGTCTCGGCGAGCAGCTCGCCGAGGGGCCCGACCATGGGCAGGGGGAGCGGATCCACCACGGTCACCTCGGCCGCACCGAGCCCGACCGCGGTCGCGGCGACCTCGCAGCCGATGAACCCGGCGCCGACCACGACGACCCGCGCGCCGGGCCGGCAGCCCCTTGACCCCGGCCTCCTTCAGCAGCGCCTTCGCCTTGTCGGGGTCGTGGTCGTAGACGGTCTTCGCCCGGCGGTAGGACGGGTTGCTCT